>JARGFU010000026.1 GCA_029210625.1 Deltaproteobacteria bacterium
AGGATACGCCGCCTTCTTCAACTCCTCGATCCACGACTTCTGCTTATATCTCGCGCGAGGGCCTGATCGGGAAGGCCGTCGCCCGGTCGAGATCCTCCGGCCAGCCGGCTCGGCCGAGGTGCACTTGTCGGACGAAGCGGTGCACGCCATTGGGGCCATCGAGGACGTCGAGGAAGTGCTCGCGGGTCAGCCACTCCGGAACCCGATCTTTCTCCAGGTAGGCCCGGTGGCTGGTCCAGGCAGGATCCTCGAGTCTTCGAACGAGATGCGCTCGAAGCGGATTGAGATGGATGTAGGCGAGTAGGTAGCGAAGATGAGCAGGCTCGGTGATGAGCACGCTGGTGAATCGACCTCTGAAGACGGGCCCATCCCACTCGTATTTCTTGTTGAGCCACAGAGTGTAACTGCTGCCCAACAGCTGCATCGCACGAGACAGAGTGCCTGCGGGGCTTCGGATGAGCAGGTGGAAGTGATTCGGCATCAAGGAATAGGCGTGAACCTCTACCCCTGTCCGGGAAACGGACCGATGGGTGTGATCCAGGAACCGCTGACAGTCCTCTGGACGCCTGAAGATTGGGGCGCGTCGTGCACCACGGTGCATCACGTGGTGCCAGGCGCCCGGGAAATCGATCCGTGGGGGGCGGGCCATCCGAGCCGCGCCTGCAAGCATCCCGCCAAGTGTCAATTGTCGGGGTCTGACCCCATCGGGGAGCAAGCGGGGGAGCCGCGAGCCGCTAGCCACGAGCCGGCCAGCCACCAGCCGCGAAGGATGGTGTCCGTTAGGCCCGGAGAACGCCCTGTAACAGTGCGTGGCACCTATCCGCGCACCTATCCGCGCCTAACCCGGGAAAAGACGGGAACGGAGACGGTGACGGGAACGGGAACGGAGAGGTTCCCGGGGCGGAGGTCCGTCGCCATCACCGTCCCCGTTACCGTCTCCGGTTTTTCCTCGGGCTCGACGCCTAGCTCGGATCGACGGGGATCTGACTGATCTGCGGCACGGCCACCGCGCCGGTGCCGGTCCGCGTGGCGTTGTCGATGAAGGAGCAGCTGTCCGCCACGAAGGCGACGTTGGACTCGTAGTCCGCGGGGACGGTGGCGCCGGTCTCGATGGCGGTGCCGCCGGTGACGTGGATGCCCACGGTGTTCTCCCGCACCTCGACCCAGGAGAGGCGGGCGGCGGCGGTGAGGACCTTCACCCCGATGGCCTCGTTGTTCTGGATGACGCTGCGGCTGAGGGTGGCCCGGACGTTCGACCAGAGGACGACGCCGTCGGCGATGCCCTCGGAGGAGGGGTGGCTGTCGCGGACGAGGGTCTGGTCCACGAAGAGGAGGGTGCCGGGGAAGGCGGCGGCGACCCCGGCGACCTTGTTGCGGGCGACCTCCGAGCGCAGCAGGTCGAGGCTGGCGCCGTCCTGGGCCGCGACGCCGATCCCCTGGATCAGCCCCTCGGGGTAGCCGAAGAGCGAGTCGGAGAGGGAGAGGCGAGTGTCCACGCCCTGAGCCCAGGCGCCGAAGCCGTCGTTCTTCACCGAGGCCAGGGAGGAGACGGAGGCGGCGGCCTTCACCTGCACCGCCAGCCCATAGGCCTCGTACCCGCGACCGGGCCGGGTCTCCTTGATGGTCGAGTCGGCGAGGGAGAGCTGCGCGCCCTGGCTGGAGACGAGCACGCCGGTGGTGGAGTTGCGGGCGAAGGTGGTCCGGCTGACCGTGGCCGTGCCGTCGAGGTAGACCACCAGCCCCAGGCCGGCCTGGTCGCCCACCGGATCGTGGACGGTGTCGGCGACCACGCTGTCCTCGAGGACGAGGGAGGCCGGCTCGTCGCCGCCCTCGGCCCGGGTCACCCGCACGCCGATGTGCTCGTTGCCGCGGATCAGGCAGCGGCGGCAGGTGGCGTTGCCGCCGTCGTGGACGTCGAAGCCCATCGGGATGCCGCCCATGTCGGGGCGCGCCGTCGGACTCGAGGGGATCGTGCCCTCGACGATCAGCCCGTCGAAGGTGGCGGAGGCGCCGTTCTCCATCACGATCACGCCGCGGGTGCGGTTGTCGAGGATCGCGCCGTCCGAGACCGTGGCCTGCGCCGCGTCGACCACCCAGAGGCCCTGCCCGGACTCGCCCAGGGAGGAGGGCCGGGTGTCGCGGATCATCAGCCCGTCGATCGTCGCGTTGGCGCCGGCGCCGGCGACGACCACCGCGGCCTCGGCGGCTTCGAAGATGGCGAGGTCGGTCGCGGTGACGGTGGGGCCCTGCTGCACCATCAGCGCCCGGGTGCCCCCGGGCTGGGGCGTCGTGGGGTTGTGGCGCAGGGTCACCCGCTCGAGGTCGAGGGTGGTGCGGGTGTCCATGGCGAAGATCCCCATCACCGCCGAGCGCGCGATGGTGCTGTCGACGAGGGTGAGGCTCGCGCCGAAGTCGACCTGGGCGCCGATGCCGAAGGCGCCGGCGCCGTTGGGCAGGGTGTCGCGCACGACCGTGTTCTCGGCGCGCACCTCAGTGCCGGGGCTCGAGGCGTAGAGGCCCAGGGTGTGGCTCCCGGCCACCAGGCTGCCCCGCAGGAGCGCGGTCGCGCCGCTCTGCACGTGGACGCCGTGGCCGGTGCGGCCGCCGGTGTCGGTGGTGGTGTTCCAGATGATCGAGTCGACGATCTCCAGGGAGGCGCCGCCGGTGGCGAAGAGGCCGGTGCCCAGGTTGTCGACGAGCTCGCTCTCCTCCAGGACGATCCGCCCGCCGGGCTCGGCGCTGCCGCCCCAGCCGTGGGTCTTGCCGGCGCTCGGGCGGGTGCCGCGCACGACGCTGCGCCGCAGGACGATCTCGCTGCCGGCGTCGGCGGCGTAGAGGCCGAGGTCCTGGTTCGCCTCGATGAGCACCTCGGTCAGCACCATCTGCCCCTGCTGCAGCACCGCCGCCCCGAGGAGGTGGCCGGTGAAGGTGATCCCCTCGATGTCGATCTTGCCGTCGAACATCAGGGCGCCGGGCTGGGTGCTGCCCGGGACCACGTCGAGGATCACCTCCTCGGCGCACTTCCCGACGATCTTCACCCCGGGGTAGGCGGAGATCTCGTCGACGTAGGTGCCCGGGTAGATCGCCACCAAGTCCCCGCCGCGCGCCTGGGCCAAGGCGTCGTTCAGCACCCGGTAGTGGGAGGCGTCGAGCTCGGGATCGGTGAAGGCGGCGTTCACGTGGAAGGTGGTGTCCGCCGGCGGGAAGGCCGCGCTGCAGTCGCCGATGGGGACGCAGCCCCGGCCGTCGAGGGTGGCCCGGGTGGCGCCGGTGCAGGGGGCCGCCGGGGCCAGGTCGACGCAGCCCCAGCCGCCGGGGTCGGCGCCGAGGGGCGGGGCGCAGGTGGTGTGGCCCACCGGCACGCAGGCGGTCTCGCCGAGGGCGGGGCGGGTGCCGGGGTCGCAGGGGCCGGCGGGCAGCACCGGCTCGCAGCCCCAGCCGTCGGCGACGGTCTGGAAGCCCGCGGCGCAGGCGACGTTGCCCACCGGCAGGCAGTCGGCCTGGCCCACCTGCGCCCGGGTGCCGGCCGGGCAGTCCTCGGCCGGCAGCACGGCCACGCAGACCTCGTACTGTGGGTCCTCGACGAAGCCGTCGACGCAGTCGAGGCCGCCGCCGCCGCCCCCCTTCGGGCAGGCGGCCACCAGGGGCAGCGCGGTGAAGAGGAAGACGGCGAGGGGGAGGCTCGCGTTCTTCGTCACGATCACACTCCGGGTACGTTCAGGGGAGACGCGGCGACGCCGAGGATCGCGCCGGGGTCGTCCTGGTTCAGGCTGGCGTCGAGATCCACGGCGTTGGTGGTGCGCTGGATGACCACCCCGAAGCCGCCGGTGCCGGGCTCGACGATGGCGGTGCCCACCACGATGCTGGTGCCGCCCTCGTCGACGAGGAGGCCCGCCCGGGCGTTGCCCGAGACCTCGAGGCCGTCGCGGAGGGAGACCTCGCCGCTGCCGCCGAAGAGGCCGACGCCGTCGCCGACGTTGGCGTAGCCCTGGTCGGTGAGCAGCTCGATGGGCGCGGTGTCGCGCACCCGGCAGGTGCCGACCACGATGCCCTGGGCGTCGATGCCGCCGAGGCCGACGATGGCGCTGCCGGTGATCTCGGAGGTGGCGCCGTCGATGGTGAGCGCCGGGGCGTCGATCGTCCCGCGGAGGAACTGGGCCCAGACGCCGCGGCCCCGGTTCTCGCTCACGATCAGGTCGGTGAAGGCGCTCTTCGTCTCGGCGCCGTCGACCAGCACCGCGACCTCGCCCGCGCCCCTGACCGACATCCGGTCGGACTGCAGGGTGGCGCCGCCGGTCACCGAGAGGCCGATGCCCGCCTCGATGGAGACGCCGTCGAAGTCGTGCAGGTCGTTGTCCTCGAGGAAGGCGTTGACCCCCTCGATCACGATCCCGTTGAGGCTGTCGTGGATCTCGTTCTCGAGGATCTCCACGCGGGCCGTGTCGCAGCCCGACTCGAAGCAACGCAGGACGAGGCCCACCCCCTTGGGCGCCGAGAGGCGGCTGCGCATCACCCGGGCGGGGCCGCCGAGGACGAGCAGGCCGTGCCCCGCGTCCGAGGCGACGTCGAGGTGAGCGACCAGGCTGCCCGGGCCGCCCTCGAGGATCAGGGCGGGCTCGCCGGCCGCGCCGCCGAGGAAGACCGGCGGCTCCTTCTCGTTGCCCGCCAGGACGACCCCGGCGGGGACCAGGAAGCTGCCGCTGTACTCGCCCCGGGCGGGCTGCACGCAGTCGCCCTCCACCGCGCCGGAGAGGAGCTCGCGCAGCTCGTCCTCGCCCTTCGCCTCGAGGTTGCGCTCGCACTGAACGCGGTCGAGGGGCCAGGCGCCACCTCCCCCGCAGCCGGCGGCGGCGGCGAGGAGGAGCGTGCCCGCGACGATCTGCATTCCCTTCGACGACATCGTACTCACCTTAGACCCTTCCCGGGATGCGCGGAAAGTGGCGCATGGGGTCCGGGCTGTCCGTGTCGGGGATCACGGGGCCGGGAGGGGCCCGGATCAGGGGTGCAGGGGGGGATCTCCGCCGGTGGGCGTCTCGGGCAGGACCACGCTCTCGGTCGAGATCCGCACGCTGTTGCCCTCGAAGACCGTGGCCTCGTCGATGACGAAGGTGCCCAGGCCGATGGTCGAGGGCAGGGTGCTGACCGTCTCGAGGACCATCTCCTCTCCGGCCCGCAGGCCCAGGGTGTTGTCCAGGACCCGGCTCTCGACCAGGCTGCCCCCGCAGTTCTCCAGCCAGAGGCCGACGTGGGCGCTCGAGCGGATCTCGCTCTTGCGGATGTGGACGGTGGAGTTGAAGAGGCAGGAGACGCCATCCCCGTAGAGGAGCTCCGGGCCGGCCTCCCGGGTGTTGCTGATCACGCTGTCCTCGATCCGCGTCGAGGCGTTCAGCCAGGTCATCAGGCCGAAGCCCGGCGCCTGGTCGAACCAGGACTCGCGCAGGACGCAGGCCGCCCCGGCGGCGCACTCGAGGGAGCCCCCGAGGAGCACCGAGGGGTTGCCCTCCGGGAAGGTCAGGAGGAGGCGGCTCATCTCGAGGGTCGTGCCCGGGTCGGTGGCCCGCAGGCCGAAGAGGTTGCGGGAGCGGATCTCCATGCCGGCGACCTCGACCTGGCTTCCCTGCAGGGCGACCAGGTCCGTCGTCTCGGTGCCGTTCCCGGGATCGAGGGTGCGGTCCTCGAGGAAGACCCGGGAGAGCGAGGCCCGGCTCGAGTCGACGTGGAGGGTCTCGCCGTGACCCTCGAGCACCGCCACGTCGGTGAGCGAGGCGTCGGCGTCCAGCGCGATCCAGATCCCCACCCCGGGGTAGACCGCCTCGCCGCGCAGGGTGGTCCAGGGCTGGGTGCTGCGCAGCGTGTCCCGGCTGACCACCCGCTCCAGGGTCGCGGTCGAGCGCCGCACCAGGATGTTGGCGGTGTGGTTGCGGGTGCTGGTGAGGCCCTCGATCGTGGCGTCGGCGCCGCCGAGGACGGCGAGGCCGAAGCCGGAGAGGCCGGTGTCGTCGGAGACGGTGTCCGCGATGGTGCTGTCGAGGATCGTGAGCCGGGTGCGGGGATCGGAGGCGACCACCCCGATGCCCGAGCTCCCGAGGATCGCCGACCCGCCGATCCAGAGGGTGCCGCCGGCGTGGACCTTCACCCCGGCGTCGCTCTGCAGGCCGGTGTCCAGCGTGGTGCGCAGGACCACCGTGCGGTCGAGGTGCAGGCTGCCGGTGCCCGAGACGTAGGCGGCGACCCCCACGTTGTCGGAGAGGGTCGAGTCGACCACCTCCAGGCGGCCTCCGTCGTTCACCGCCACGGCGTTGCCGGTGACCTCGCCCGCGCCGGCGCGGGTGCCCCGGATCGCGGATTGGTTGATGGAGAGGCGGGTGCCCGTCTCGATGGCGATGGCGCCGTAGGCGATGCTGTCCTCGATCACCGAGTGGACGACCAGGGCCTCGGCGCCGCCGACGGCGCCCAGCCCCGGGAGGAAGCCCCGGACGGTCAGGTGGCTGACGGTGGCGCCCCGGACGCCCTGGAAGAGGATCCCCATCCCCGGGTCGAGGGCCGGCGCCTGCAGGATGGTGTCGGTGGGGCAGCTTCCGATGAGGGTGATCGGCCGGGTGATGACCACGTTCTCGACGTAGGTGCCCGCGGCCACCGCGATCACCGCACCCTGGGGCGCCGCCGAGACGGCGGCCCGGATCGAGCGGAAGTGGGTGGCGTCGGTCGAGCCCGCGGGGTCGACGAAGTGGGTGGCGTCGGGGGAGGTGCCCATGCGGCAGTCGGCGACTGGCTGGCAGGCGGCGTCACCGAGCGCCTCCCGGGTGCCGTTGACGCAGGGCCCCGCGGCGACCACCGGGCGGCAGCCCCAGCCGTCGTCCTCGCTCTCGAAGCCCAGCGGGCAGTCCGGACCGATCGGGACGCACTCCCGCTCACCGAGCAGGCGCATGCTCCCGCCCGGGCAGGGCTCGGCCGGCACGACGCCCACGCAGCGGCCCCCGGCGTCCGCCTCGAAGCCCACGGGACAGATCACCTCGGGCGCAGGCTCCTTCGGGCAGCCCGGCGCGAGGAGGAGCAGGAGGAGGGGGAGGACGAGCGCGGTGCGGTGGTGCATGGCGACTCTCAACTTAGCTCAAGGCGAGAAGCTCGGGGGCGAGGGCAGGACCACCCGCTCGCTGGCGATGCGGACCAGGTTCTCCCGGAAGAGGGTGTCCTCGCTGACCAGCAGGCGGTCCGGGGGCAGCTGCGCGGGCAGGCCCTCCACGACCTCCAGGGCCACGATCCCCTGGGTGTTCAGGCCGACGGTGTTGTCCTCGAGGATGGAGTGCTCCACCCCGGCCGCGCCGCCGGTGGAGACGCCGCCGCTCTCGTGGCCCACCGTGAGGCCGAGTCCGTCGGTGCCCCGCACGCGGCTCTCCGAGAGGAGGAGGGTGCCGGCGTCGTGCACCAGCAGGCCCAGCCCGCGCTGGGTCTCGCTCACCGGCCGGGTGCCGATCACCCCCAGCCGCTCGGCCTCCAGGCGCGAGCCGGCCCCGGCGGTCTGCACCCCCACCCAGCCCGCCTCCCAGACGGTGTAGTCCTCGACCCGGCCGGTGGCGCCGTCCATCACCGCCAGGCCGATCCCCCGGGCCTCGCCGGTGGCGATGTGGGTCCGGTGGGCGAGGATCTCCCGGGCCACCAGCACCGAGGGGCCGAGGGCCACCACGGCGTCGGCGGCCTGCTCGAGGAGGGCCACGTCGGTGAGGCCCAGCTCGCCGCCGGCGGTGACCGCCGCGCCCGCGTTGGTCTCTACGACCCCGCCGGCGGTGGTGGCGCCGCGGATCACGCCGGTGTCGAGGAAGGCCCGGCCCTTGCTCACGAGCACGGCCACGTCCCCGCCGCTGCGGAAGGTGAAGCCCGAGATCTGCGCCTCGGCGCCGTCGTAGACCTCCAGCACCCGGCCGCGGGCCGTGCCGCTGGGCAGCTCGGCCAGGTCGTGGACGATCACCTCCTCGGCCAGCAGGAGGGTGCCCTCGCCGTCGAGGTGGAAGCCCGCCTGGCCGCTCTGCCGGAAGAGCGAGGTGCGCGCCTCGATCCGCCCGCCGGCGTCGGCGAGCATCGCCAGCGCCCGGGTGCCGGAGCCGCCGGGGAAGCCCCGCTCGGCGATCACCCGCTCGAAGGTCACCCGGCTGCCCGCCTCGAAGGCCACCCCCGCGCCCTGGTAGTAGCCGTGGATCCACCCCTCCGAGAGGGAGACCGTCCCGCCGCCCCGCGCCAGGACGGGGATGCCGTCGCTGCCGTCGCTCCCGGGCAGGGTGTCCTGGATGACCACCTCCCGGGCCCGCAGCACCGCCCCCGGACCGAAGGCGGCCAGCCCCAGGCTGCCGACCTGGCCGAGGTAGAGGTGAGAGGCGTCGAGGCTGCCGCCCTCCCGCACCTGGATCCCGCCGGCGTAGTTCCCGAAGGAGACGTGCGAGAGGCCCGCGCTCACCCCCGCCTCGACCACCACCGACCAGCCGGCCATCAGGTCCCCCAGGAGGGTGCCCGCCGCGCAGCGGCCCTCGAGGGTCATCGGGCGCTCGAGGACGAGGACGCCCTCGTAGACCCCGCGCTCGATGGCGAGGTGGGCGCCGGCCGGGGCGGCGGCGACGGCGGCCTGGAGGGAGGCGAAGTGCGTCGCGTCCACCTCGGCCGCCGAGTAGTCGTCGTCCACGAAGATCGTCGCCGCGGCCGGAGGGAAGGCGCGCTGGCAGTCGTCGATCCGCACGCAGCCGGCCTCCCCGAGCACCGGCTTGAAGCCGGGCTGGCAGCCGGTGGCGTACACCGGCGCGCAGCCCCAGCCGTCCGCGGCGGCCTCGAAGCCGTGGGGGCAGGCCCGGGTGGCGCCGTGGCCCACCGGGACGCAGCCGCCCGCGCCGACCCGCGGGCTGGTCCCCGCCGGGCAGGCCCGCTCGCTGAGGCCCGGCCAGCAGGCATCCTCGATCCACTCGCCCCCCTCGTCCTCGCAGGCGCGGACGGGATCGTGGCAGCCCCCCAGCAGCGCCCCCACGAGGAGGAGCGCCGCCGGCAGCGGATCAGGGCGTCGCCTGGGTCCCATCGTCGACCCCCAGGGTCGGGGGGGTGTCGGTCTGCACGGTGGAGTTGATGTCCACCGCGCCGGTGGTGTTCTGCACCACCACGCCGTAGCGGCCCGCGCCGGGGTCGACGATGGCGGTGCCCACCACGATGCCGGCCCCGCCCTGGTCCACCAGGACCTGGGCGCGGTCGTTGCTCGAGAGCGCGGCCTCGGCGCCGAGGTTCACCTCGGCGGTGCCGCGCAGGAGCGCGATCCCGTCGCCCACCTGGGAGACGTTGCCGCCCCCCTCCGGCCAGGGCACCGGCCGGGTGTCCCGCACGATGCAGGTGCCCACCACGATGCCGACCGTGTCCACCGAGCCGATGCCCGCCTTCGCGTTGCTGGCGATGGTGGAGGTCGCGCCGTCGACGTAGAGGGAGGGGACGCCGATGCTCCCGCGCAGGCCCTGGACCCAGACGCCCGGGCCGTCGTTCTCGCTCACCTCGACGTCGAGGAGCTCGGCGGTGGTCTCGGCGCCGTCGGCCAGGAGGCCCATGCCGCCGTTGCCGATGATGCGATCGCCGTTGCCCTCGAGGCGGCCACCGCGGGTGACCAGGGCGCCGTAGCCCTCGATGGCGCTGCTGTCGACGTTGTCCTCGAGCAGGACCCCCGAGGTCGCGACGAGGATGCCGTCGGCCCACAGGCCCACCTGGCTGCCGTGGAGGCGGCTGTCGACGACCTCCACCACGGCCTCCGGCGAGCAGCCCGCGGCGGGGCAGCCCAGGTAGACCGCGATGTCACCGGGGGCGGTGACCGAGAGGTTCTCCAGGCTCGCCGGGCCCTCGCGCACGTCGATGCCCTGCCCGCCGGTGGCGACGATCTCGAGGCCCACCACCCGGGAGAGGGCGCCGCCCTCGACCTGCAGCACGGGGTCGTCGGTGCCCTCGGCCTGCAGGAGGGGGAGCTTGTCCTCGCCGGCGATGAGGGTGACCCCGGCGGGCAGCTTGAAGTGGCCCTCGTAGGTGCCGTTGCCGAGGACCACGCAGTCGCCGGGCTTGGCGGCCTCGAGGGCGCGGGAGAGGGCGCTCGAGCCGCCGGCGGAGTGGACCTCGGCGCACTCGGTGCCCTCGGGCACCTCGGGGGAGCCGCAGCTCGCCCCCAGCGAGAGCAGGGGCAGGAGCAGGAGGGCGAGCTGGCCGGCGAGCGCGGAGGAGCGCGGGGATCGAAGGTCGTGGTGTGGGCGCATGGGGCAGGTCTCCTCTTTCTCGAGAGTCCTTGCCTCCCACCTAGGCGGCGGGATGGTCTGTGCTGCCGATCACGTCGGCGGTGAGTAGCTCGGCGAAGCGGGTCTGGAGGAGCTCGGTCTCCTCCGGTGCGACGTTCTGGAGGCGCTCGGCGGCGGCGAGGGCCTCCTCGAGGGCCGCCCGGGCCTCCCTCAGGTCCTCGGTGCGGTCCCGCGCCCGGCGCTTGCAGTCCAGGGCGGCGACCAGGGCCCGGCGGGCGGCGACCTCGTAGACGGGCTGGCCCATGGCCTCGGCCTCGGCGAGGGACTCGCGGGCCTGGGTCTCGGCCTCCGCCCACTCGCCCCGCTCGGAGAGGAGCTCGGCCATGCAGGAGCCGGCGTCGGCGATGACGTCCCGGCGCTGCCCGGCGCGCGCCAGCTTCAGGGCCGCGCGGATCTCCTCGAGGGCCTGGCTCTTGCGCCCGAGCTCCATCATGGCCTGGCCCCGGTTGCCCCGGGCCACCGACTCCAGCGCCGTGTCGCCAGCGCGCCGGGCGCTGTGCATCGCGCCCTCGAAGTGCTCGAGGGCGCCCTCGAAGTCCTGGAAGAGGAAGGAGATCGCGCCGAGGTTGATCCGCGCCAGGAGGGTGACCCGGGAGAGGCCGAGCCCCTCGCTCTCCTCGATGGACTGCTCGAAGAGGGGGGTGGCCGCCTTCCACTCGCCCTTGCGCATGTGGAGGATGCCCCGGGCGTTGGCGAGGTGCGCGGCGGCCGCCCGCCAGGCCTCGGAGCCGCGCTGCGCGCGCGAGGGCACCAGGGAGGCCGCCTCGACCAGGCAGGCCTCGCTGGCCTCGTGATCGCCGGCGTTGCCGTGGAGGAAGCCCTTCTCGGCCAGCAGCCGCACCCGCAGGATCAGATCCTCGAAGCTCTCCAGGCGGGCGAGCGCGCTCTCGAGGGAGGTGAGGGCCTCGGCCGAGCGGCCGTCGTCCTTCTGGATCAGGCCTCGCTCGAACTCGATCCAGGCGAGCTGCTGCTCGCGCAGCTCGTCCGGCAGGACCCGGCAGTCCTCGGCGGCGGTCGCGAGGGTCGAGAGGGCGTCCTCGACCTCGCCGATGCGCGCGAGGCCCTGGGTCAGCTCGCGCTGCACGGCGACGCGCTCCTCGATCTCGACCTCGGCGGGCCAGAGCTCGAGGCTGCGGCGGTAGAGCTCCACCGCCGAGTCGTTGGCGTAGATCGCGGCGGCGCGGCGGGCGGCGTAGGTCAGGGGCCAGCGCGCCTCCTGGGGGCGCCCGCCGGCGATGGCGTGGGAGGCCAGCAGGAGGTGGCCGTCCTCCCAGACCTCGCCCTGGGCGCGCATCCAGGTGGCGGTGCCCAGGTGCACCGAGCGGCGCACGCCGGCGGGGAGGCTGGAGAGCGCGGTGTCCCGCAGGGCGCTGCTCTTGAAGACGTACTCCTCGTCGCCGGGCACCTGCGAGCGGCTGCGGCGATCGATGATCCGCTGGTGGCAGAGGCTCTCGAGGCTCTGGGGCACCTGCTGCTGCACGGCGAGGGGCACCAGCGCCCGCACGGCCCCCGCCCAGAAGGTCCGCCCGACCACCGCGGCCCGCTTGAGGACCTCCTTCTCCTCGGGCGGCAGGCTGTCGAGCCGCGCCTGGAGGACGCCCTGCACCGTCTCGGGGAGGGCGTCGGGGCGATAGAGCGAGGCGTCCCAGGTGCCGCGGCCCGTGGCGTCGCGCACGATCACCCGCTGATCGTGCAGCATCCGCACCAGCTCCCGGGCGTAGCCCGGGTTGCCCTCGGCCCGCTCGGCGAGGGAGATCGCCGCCTCCTCCGGCACGTTGTCCACGGTGGTGAGCAGCTCGTGCACCAGCGCCACCATGCTCTCCTGGGGCAGCGGCCCCAGGAGGATGCGCTCGCAGCTCGCCCGGTTCTCCAGGTAGCCCGGCCGCTGCTCGTCGAGGCGCGGCTCGCTGGAGAGCACGCCGAGGAGCGAGCTGCGCTCGAGGCGATCGAAGAGGCGCGGCAGCGCGTCGAGGCTCGCCGGATCCGCCCGCTGCAGGTCGGAGAGGAGGAGCACCACCGGGCGCCGCCGCGTCAGCGAGCGCAGCCAGAGCGCGAAGGCGTCGACCACCTCGTCGAGGTTCGAGTAGCTGGCGTTGGACTCGAAGCGGGCGTCGACGTCGTGCAGGCCGGCCAGGTCGGCCAGCAGGTGGTAGACGCTGGCGCTGGCCTCGGCCCCGAGCTGATCCTCCAGCCGGCGGATCAGCTGCTGGCGGGCCTCCCCGGGGTTGGCCGTGGGGGGCACCAGGTGCCAGCTGCGCAGGAGCCCCGCGAGGATCACCAGGGGGCTGACCGTGTCGGGGAGCCAGCGCCGCCCGCTGGCCTCGAGGAGGAGGGGCTTGCGCAGGTCGCTCTTGAAGCTGCGCCAGAGGCGGCGCAGGACCAGCTCCTTGCCGAGGCCCGCCTCGCCCACCAGCCGGACGATCCGGGCCCTCCCCTGCTGGACCACCAGCTCGAAGGAGGTCTGGATGGTCTCGAGCTCCAGCTCCCGCATCATCGGCGCGTGGAGCATCCAGTTGGTGGCCTCGCGCTCCTCGTCCTCGGTGCGGCGCCGGGTGATGCGGGTCAGGGCGACCGGCTCGGGGATGCCCTTGAGGGGGATGGGCTCGCGGGTCTCTCCCAGGAAGCGGCCGGCCACCCGCCGCCAGGTCGCCGGGCCCACCAGCACCTCGCCCGGCGAGGCGGCGGTCTCGATCCGGCTGGCGAGGTTCACGGCCGTGCCCAGGACGTCGGGGCGGCGATCGGCGCCCTCGCCGACCGTGCCCACCATCACCAGGCCGGTGTTGATGCCGATGCGCAGGGAGATGTCACCGCCGAAGCGATCGCGGATCTCGCCGCGCACCTCCTCGATCCGCCCGGCCATGGCCATGCCGGCCTCGACGGCCCGGCTCGCGTCGTCGCGGTGGCTCTGGGGGACGCCGAAGACGGCCATCAGGGCGTCGCCGATGTACTTCACCACCGTCCCGCCCCGCGCCTCGACCTCCCGGGCCAGGGGGCTCATGCAGGTGTTGGCCAGCTCCCAGACCAGGTCGGGCTCCAGGGTCGAGGAGAGCGCGGTGAAGCCCGCCAGATCGGCGAAGAGGATCGTGGCGATCTTCCGCTCGTCGCTCCAGCGGGCGCCCGGGGAGCCGGCCGCCGGCGAGACCTCGAAGTCGGTGGGCTTGCCGCAGCGGAAGCAGTAGTGGTCGGTGGACTTGAGGCCGGCGTGGCAGTGGTGGCAGGAGGGGAGACCGGTGCCCGCGCCGCAGGCCGAGCAGAAGCGGGCCTCGGGGTGGAGCTGTTCTCGACAGGCGCGGCAGAAGCGCTGTGGTTGCAGGGTCGTGATGTCCCCTCCGAAAGAGAGGATTCTACCCGATCCTCGCCGCCCGGGCCTCTTCTCGACCCGGGCGCGCTTTGAACCTAGGTCTCGAAATTCAAGGGCGGCAGCAGCCACTCGGCCAGGGTGAGGCCGATTTCGGCGGGGGAGAGGAGGGCCTCGGCGGCGCCCAGCTCGGCGGCGGCCAGGGGCATCCCGAAGACCGCGCAGCTCTTCTCGTCCTGGGCCAGGGTGCGGGCGCCGGACTGGCGCAGGGCCAAAAGTCCGTCCGCGCCGTCGCGCCCCATGCCGGTGAGCAGCACCGCGAAGCGCTGCATCCCGGTGAGACCGGTCAGGCTGCGGAAGAGGCGGTCGATGGAGGGGGCCGCGCCCGTGCCCTGCGCCCGCTCGAGGCGGAAGATCCCCTCGGGCAGGAGGGTGGTGTGGTGGTTGGCCGGGGCGACGTGGATCATCCCGCGCTCGAGGGGGTGGCCGGCCTGGGCCAGCTTCACCTGCCGGCCGGTGGTGTTGGCCAGCCAGTGGGCGAAGGCCTCCGAGTAGTCGTGGGGCATGTGCTGGGCGATGATCACCGGCGCGGGCACCGGGGAGGCCAGGGCTCCGAGGAGCTCGAGGAGGGCCACCGGGGCGCCGGTCGAGCCGCCGATGGCCACCACCCGGGGCAGGCTCTGCCCGGTGACCTCCGGGCGCAGCGGGCCGGAGGGCCGGGGGTAGTCCGGGCGCCGCCGCCCGGAGGTCGGCTCCTCCTCGGGGGGCGGGGCCGCGCGCTTGCGCGCGTGACGGATGGTGCGGATGCTCGCCATCAGCCGGATCGACTCGAGGATCTTCTCCCGCCCGCGGTGCCCCTCGACCCACTCCAGGGCGCCGCAGGAGAGGGCCCTCATCCCCAGCCGCGAGTCGGTGCAGACGGCGACGATGGGGAGGGAGGCCTCCGCCCGGATCTCGGTGATCAGGCGGCAGGCCAGCTCGGTGTTCACCGCCACCACGATGATCCGGGGGTCCCGCCGCTCGACCATCCGCAGGATGGAGGCGACGTCGTGGCCGGTGCCCACCACCGCCACCTCCGGGCACTGGCCCAGCTCGGTGGAGAGGGCCTCGACGGCCGCCGGATCCCTGCCGACGACCAGGAGGTCGAGGGCCGCTCCGATCATTCAGCGTCTCCGAGCAGCTCGGCGATGGTCTGGAGCAGCTGGGTCTGATCGAAGCGGCTCTTGACGATGTAGGCGTCGGCGCCGGCCTTCCGGCCGCGCTCCTCGTCCTCCTCGGAGCCCAGGGAGGTCACCAGGATCAGGGGCTTCTTGCCCAGCTCCGGGTCCGCCCGGATCTTCCGCGCCAGGCCGATGCCGTCGAGGACCGGCATCTCGACGTCCGAGACCACCAGGTCGTAGTTGCCGGCCTTGAGGGCCTCGAAGGCCTGGGAGCCGTCGCTGGCGGTCTGCACCAGGTAGCCGTGGCTCTCCAGGACGTGCCGCTCGAGGGTGCGGGTGGTGATCGAGTCGTCCACCACCAGGATCGCGCGCCGGACGCGGGCCGCCTTCGGCTTGGCCGCCCGGATCCCGGCCTGGTCGATGTCGAAGATCTCCACCGGGTTGAGCACCGGCACCACCTGCCCCTCCTCGCCGATGGTCGCGCCGAGGACGCCCCGGACCTTCCGGTAGGGCGGCCCGAGGGCGCGCACGACCATCTCGTCGTCGCCGAGGATGCGATCCACGAGGACGGCGACGCGGCCGCGGGGCGTGACGATCACCACCGCGTGGCTGCGCTCGTCGCCGCCCTCGCCCTGGCTCTCCACGCCCTGGAGGCGGTGGACCAGCGCCGAGCGGCCGCCGATCTCCACGCAGGGGCGGCCGTCGAGGGTGAAGATGCTCTCGGGGTCGACCCGGGAGGTGGACTCGACGCCGGCGACCGGCAGGGCGTAGACCCTGCCCCCGGCCGTCACCCGCAGGACGTTGGTCGTCAGCAGGCTCGCCGGGAGCGAGAGGAGGAAGCGGGTGCCCTTGGGCTCCCGGGCCTCGATGGAGAGGCTGCCGCCCTCCCTCTCCATCGCGGTGCGCACCACGTCGAGGCCGACCCCGCGACCGGAGACCTGGGTGACCTTCCGGGCGGTGGAGAAGCCGGGGCTGCAGGCCAGCTCGAAGATCTGGCCCTGCGAGAGCCCGGCGAGCTCCTCCTCGGTGACCAGCCCCCGCTCGAGGGCCTTCCGGGAGATGGCCTCGACGTCCATGCCCGCGCCGTCGTCCTCGACCACCACGGTGATGCGGTCGGCGCCGGTCTCGAGGCGCAGGAGGACGGTCCCGGTGGGATCCTCGCCCTGGGCGGTGCGCGCCTCCGGCAGCTCGATGCCGTGATCCACCGAGTTGCGCAGCATGTGCATCAGGGGCGGCTTGAGCAGCTCGAGGTGCCGGCGATCCAGGCCGGCCTCGGCGCCCTCGACCTCGAGGCGGACCTGCTTGCCCGTGGCCTCGCAGGCCTCCCGCAGGGTCAGGCGCAGGGAGGTCTCGAGGGACTGGAAGGGCACCAGCCGCATCCGCCGGAACTGATCCTCCAGGTCGGTGAGGGCCAGGTCCGTCCGGCGGCTGGACTCGCGGCCGTGCCGGTACTGCAGCTCCAGCTCCTCCCCGAGCTCCCGCAGGGCGTCGATCTCCTCGGGGCCGAGCCGGCCCTCGCTGGCGCGATCCGCCAGGCGCTGGGAGAGGAGCGCCAGCTCCTCCAGGCGGTCGATGTCCCGCCGGCCCTGCACCCGCAGCATCGCGAGGGCGGCGACCGGAGAGAGCACCTGCTCGAGGGCCGTGCTCTTGACCCGGATGAAGCCGCCGGAGGCGCCGCCGCTCGCCGCCGCCGGACCCGCCTCCTCTCCCGGGGCGTCGTCGGCGGAGGAGGCCGGGGTCTTCTTCGTGCCGCGCAGGACCCGCTTGCGCTTCTTGCCCGCGGGCTCCGGCGCGGGCTCCGGCTCCGGCTCGGGTTCGGGTTCGGGGGCGGCCTCCACCTCCAGCCCGAGGCGGCGCTGGAGCTCGGCGGGCGGGTCGCCCGGCTCCTCGAGGGACTCGAGCAGCCAGTGCACGGCGGCGAAGAGGTCGTCGACGATCTGCCGGGGCACCGGATCGCCGTCGGCGACGGTGGCCAGGCGATCCTCGGCGGCGTGGGCGATCTTCCCCAGCGACGCGAAGCCGACGCTGTTGGCGGCGCCCTTCACGTTGTGGAGCTTGCGCTTGAGGTTCACCCGGTGCTCGGTCTCCGAGACCGGATCACCCGAGGCGCCGAGCTGCTCGAGGCCGGCCGCGACGTCCTCGAGGTGCTCCTTCGCCTCGTCCCGGAAGATCGCGAGGATCTCCGGGGGCAGCTGCATGCGACGCGCCATTCGCTAGACCGTGTGGCGGGCGACGAGCTTCGAGAGCGTCCCGGCGAGGTTGTCGAGCTCCCGGGCGGCGCCCTCGGTGCTCCGGGTGGCCTCCTCGGTGTCGCGGGTGGCCTGGCGGATGCTGCGCATGGCCTCGGAGACCTGATCGATGCCGAGGGCCTGCTGGCGGGAGAGGGCGGCGATCTGCCGCGCCGACTGGATCGACTCCTCGATGATGTTGGCGAGCTGCTGCAGGGTGTCGCCGGTGCGGTGGGCGAGCTTCACGCCGGCGTCGGCCTTCTTGGCGCCCTCCTCGGTGACCATCACCGCGTTGTTGGTGGCGGCCTGCACGTCGCCGACGATGGCGCGCACCTGCCGCGTGGCCTGCTTGGACTGCTCGGCCAGGTTGCGCACCTCGGAGGCGACCACCGCGAAGCCGCGGCCCCGCTCGCCGGCCTTGGCCGCCTCGATCGAGGCGTTGATGGCCAGCAGGTTCGACTGCTCGGCCAGCTCGCTGACCGACGCGACGATCTCGCCGATCTTCTGGTTCTTCTCGGAGAGGGAGAGGATGTTCCGGGCGATGGACTGCACCTGATCGCGCAGCTCGCGCATCCCCTCCAGGGTGGACTCGACGGCGCCCATGCCCTCGTCGAAGGAGCCCTGGGCGGCCTCGGTGGTGCCGATGACCGACTGGGCCCGCTCGGCGGCCTGCTCGGCGGTCTGCCGGACCTCCTCGACGGTGGTGGTGATCTCGGCCACCGCGGCGGCCTGCTCCGAGGCGCCGGTGGCCTGCTGGGTGGCGGTGGTCAGGAGGTTGCCGCCGGCGGTGCCCAGGTCCTTGGTGGCCTGCTGGATCTCCCGCGAGAGGCGGTGGAGGCTCTCGGCGGTGATGTCGAGCTGGCGGCCCAGGGCGATCACGGCGTCGCCCTCTCCGGCGAGGATGACGGCGGTGATCTCCTTCGAGCGCCCGCCGAGGGCCCGCGCCAGATCGATCACCGTGAGGATCTGCCCCTCGACGTAGGTCAGGCCCGCGGCCAGGGGCGGCGCGTTCGGCAGGGGGGTCAGGTCGGAGACCGCCACCACCCGGTCGATCTCGGTGAGGCCCACCGCGCAGCGCAGCTCGCCCACCCGCACCACCAGCACCTCGTCCTCCTCGACCAGGGCGGCCTCGGGATCGCTGCGGCGGGCGAGCACCTCGGCGCGATCGCGCAGCAGGGCCTCGAGCTCCTCGGGGCCGAGGCGCTCCTCGGGGCCGGGTCGATGGTTCATCTAGGGGTGCCCTCCGCTGCGCATCCCCTCCCCCCCGCAGGAGCCGAGGAGGGAGAGGAGGGTCTGGTGGAGCTCGGCCCGGGAGAGCCCGCCGCCGCCCTCCACCGGGGTGTCGTCGGCGCCGGCGCCGGCCTCGACCAGCTTCAGGGCCTGCTGGTACCAGTCGCAGGCGGCCTCCCGCCGGCCGAGGGTCGAGAGGAGGTTGCCCATGAGGTAGCGCCCCATCAGGCTGTCTGGCTCACGGGCGAGGAGCCGATCGAGGGACTCGGCGGCCTCGTCGAGGTGGCCGCTGTCCAGCTCGACCAGGGTGAGGATGACCAGCGCCTCGCTCTCCTCGCCGGGCAGGCCCGTGGCGCTCTGGAGGAGGTGCCGGGCGTCGTCGTGGCGGCCCTGGTCCGCGGCGAGGCGGGCCATGGTCACCGGGGAGATCGGCGAGAGCTCGACCGCCGGGCCGCCCCCGTCCGCGCTCGTCTGCCGCGCCCGGGCGGCCCGCCGCGCGGCGCTGCGGGCCATCGCGCCGCCGTCGCCCAGGCTGCCGCGGCGCCGGGCCGGGGTATGGAGGCGGCCGGGCCGCGGGGCGACCTCGCTCGCGGTGGAGGGCAGGGCGGGGGCGCGCCGCGCGGCGCCGTCCTCCCGCTGGTAGACGATGACCCCGTCGACGTCGATGGAGGTGAAGCCCGGCGGGATCCGGGCGGCGCCCTCGGCCGGCCCGAGGACCAGGATGCCCCCCGGCCGCACCGCCGACTGGAAGGTGGCGAAGGCCGCCTCGAGGGCCGGGCGATCGAAGTAGATGAGCACGTTGCGGCAGACGACCAGGTCGAAGGTCGCGCCGCCCGGCGAGCCCTTCAGCAGGTTGTGCTGCTCGTAGGCGATGGGCGCCCTCACCGCCGCGTGGGGCTCGTAGTGCTTGTCGATCTGGCGGAAGTAGCGCTCCCGGATGGAGTCGGGCACGCCGCGGAAGGACCACTCGCCGTAGTGGGCCCGGCGGGCGCGGGTCAGCGCGGCGCTGGAGAGGTCGGTCGCCAGGATCTTGATCTCCTGGGGGCCGCCCTCCTCCCGGGCCTCGAGGAGGGTGATGGAGAGGGAGAGGGGCTCCTCACCGGTGGAGCAGCCGGCGGACCAGGCCTGGAGGGCGCCGCCGCCGATCCGGCCGCGCCCCCGGGCCTCGGCGGCCTGCTCGAGCACCAGGGTGCGCACCGCCTCGAGCTGCATGGGGTGCCGCAGGAAGTAGGTCTCGTGGTTGGCCAGCTGCTCGATGAAGCGGGCGAGGCGCGCCGGCTCCTCGGAGAGCAGGCCCTCGGCGGTGTGCTCGGGGTCCCGCCCGTGGGTCGAGAGGCCCTCGAGGAGGAGCGGGAAGCGCTGGCCGCCGAAGTCGAGGCCGAAGCGCCGCCGGATCACCTTCACCAGCCGGCTGATCGCGGGAGGCCGGCGGGCTCCCACCACCGTGGGGCTCATGCCTCCTCCTTCGGCTCTTCGGGCGGGTCGGGCTGCTTCACCTCCTGCACCAGGGCCGCGGTCCTCGGATCGAGGAGCCCGTCCACGTCGAGCACCGCCACCGGCGAGCCCTCCCGCAGGAGGTAGCCCACGACGAAGGCCGGCGCCGAGGCCGAGCGGGGGGTGCTCGTGGGAGAGCCCTCGATCAGGCCCTCGATCGAGTCGATCTTGAGGGCGACCTGGTCCTCTTCCCGGGAGAGCACCAGGAGGAAGTCGGCCTGGCAGGGGGGCTGGATCTTCAGCCCCAGCCGGTGGGCCGGATCGACCACGACCAGCAGCTCCCCCCCGAGGTTCAGCACGCCCAGCACGTCGGGGGGGGCCTCGGCGACCGGGGTGGGCCAGGCCAGCCGGAGGGCCTCCTCGACCCGCTCCACCGGGACGGCATAGCACTCGCTGGAGACGGAGAAGGAGAGGAACGAGGTCATCAGGGGGGGTTGGCCAGGCAAGTGGGCCGCCGCGTAGTATAGCCCGGAGTCCCGAAGGAGGATCGAGCCCTTCCCTTCCTCCGGATCCGCTATCATCGAGGCGCCTCTTTCCCCCCGGGCCGATGACCTCCAAGCCAGAGCACCCCAAGAAGATCCTCGTCGTCGATGACATGCGCACCATCCAGGTGCTGCTGCCGGTCTACCTCGTCGGGCGCTTCTACGAGTTCCAGTCCGTGAGCTCGGCGAAGGAGGCCCTCGAGGTGATCGAGGACTTCGGTCCGGACCTGATCATCAGCGACGTGAACATGCCGGACATGGGGGGCTCCCAGCTCTGCGAGGCGATCCGCCAGCACGAGCGCTTCGGGCAGACGCCGGTGGTGCTGATGTCCGGCAGCGTGAACCGCAGCGAGCTCGACGCCATCGGCGCGGTCAGCAAGGCGAGCGCGGTGGTCTCCAAGCCCATCGATCCGGAGAAGCTCGCCACCATCGTCCACGACCTGCTCGAAGACGACGATTGAAGAGCGGGGGGAGCTCTGCTCCCCCCACACCCCCCAGCTCGAGAAGGGGGTCCACAGGACCGCTGCGCTGCGCCGGCTGGGCGCCGCCTCCGCGCGCTTCTGCCCGAGGGACTACTTCACGTCCGGGTTCGGGACTCTCTCGATGACGGGGGAGGCGTTGAAGGCCGCGGAGCGCAGGAACTCCATCGAGGCGTGGATGGCCTCGGGGCGGTTGAAGATCACGAAGTGGTCCTCGTTCTTCCACTGGAGGAAGGCGCCGGTGGCGTCGCCCGCGAGGTTCTGGCGGGCGGGGGAGTCGACCGGCGCGAGGCCCGCCAGATCGAAGCTCTGGGAGGGCACCTCGATCGGGCGCATCACCGGCAGGCCGGCGGCCACCGCCATGGCCGTGGCCGTGCGCCAGGGCGTGGCGGCGTCGGTGGAGCCCGAGGTGACCAGCATGTTCGGGGTCGGCGCGCCGTCGCGGCGCTCGAGCCAGTAGGGGGAGTAGGCCAGCGGATCGGTGACCTCGGTGAGGAGCTGCACCAGCCCGACCAGGGGGTGCAGCTCGGTCAGCGGCTCGGTGGCGGTGTCCAGCTCGACCAGCTCGACCACCAGCGCGGCGATGTCGAAGGGGTCCTTGCGCTCCATCGCGGTGATCGAGAGGCCGCCCCCGGCGCCCGAGAGCACCCAGGTGCCGATGTCCTTCTCCACCGCCGCGGCCAGCGAGCCCGAGAGCCCGCCGTGGGAGTGACCGAAGAAGGAGACCCGGTCGGGGTCGAAGCAGAGCCGGCTGCCCCCCCGCGCGACGGTGGCGGGGACCTCGAGGGACTCGCGCACGAAGCGGGTCAGGGAGAAGGTGTCGGCGGCCGACTGGCGGAAGCCCGAGCGGGCCGAGTCGGGGTTGAGGAAGTTGAAGGACATCATGTCCACGTCGAAGACCTTCCCCTCGCCCCGGGGGCCGTGGAGGGGCTGGTCCAGGCCGATCCCCGCCAGCCCCCGCCCGGCCAGCCGCCCGGCGGTGTCGTAGGAGAAGCCGTAGGCGCTGCCGCCGGTGCCGTGGGCGTACTCGACGATGGGGTAGCAGGCGCCGCCGTCACCCGGGGGACCCTGGGGCACCGTCAGCACGAAGCGCAGGCTCTCGGTGCGGAAGGGGAGGGGCTCGCCGGTGACGGGGTCGCGGTGGAGGTTGCCGCCCTCGGCGCCGTAGGGGACCGTGCCCTCCTGGTAGTTGGGCGAGTCGAAGCGCCCCTCGTAGACGTCGTAGCGCACGTTGCGCCCGGCGGCCCACTCGAAGCGCCGGGTGAGCCAGCTCTCGCCGTTCTGGCCGATCGGCTGCCAGTCGGCCGTGAGGGCCGGCGCCGGCAGGTCCTCGTGGATGTTCCGGTAGATCGCCTCGAGGTCGTCGACGGTGCTCTGGGTGGTGAAGACCGTGGCCGCGGCGAGGGTGGAGAGATCGACCCCCTCCTCGCCGAGCAGGTCGGTGAGGGGGCCGTGGATCAGGGCCAGCGCCGAGGCGAGGCCGGCGTCGACGCTGGCGCCCTCGCAGGCCAGGGGCGCGCCGATCGACTCGGCGAAGAGCGCCGGCGGGGTGAGGGGCTGATCGTCGGCGCCCAGCACCTCGGTGGTCAGCCAGAGGGCGTAGGTGGTCTTCGGCCGCAGGGGGAAGCCCCAGGCGGTCGCCACCGAGAGGGAGTCGGCGGTGAGGAAGGAGCTGCCCGAGGTGTCGTAGCGCCAGCGCAGGGGGAAGCGGCGGCCCCGCTCCGGGGAGGCGGGGTCCACGTCCACCAGCTGGATCGGCGCGTCGGCCTCGAGGAAGGCGGCCGGATCCGTGGGGATGCTGGCCGGCGAGACCGGGCCGTTGAAGGAGAGGTGCACCGGCGCGTTCAGGCCGAAGCCGTCGAGGGTGCCGGCGGTCAGCAGGTACTCCTCGATGAGGTCGGTGCCCGAGGGGTTGGGGAAGTCGCGCACGTCGGGGGAGCCGGAGGCGAGGGTTCGAAGGTTCGAGGGCCAGGGGAAGGCGAGCCAGCGCGCGGCCTCCGAGTCGCCGCCCCCGCCCGGCGCGTAGCGGACCTGGAGGGCGTCGGGAGAGCAGGGATCCACCTTCCCGCCGTTGGGTCCGCAGGCGGTGACCAAAAGAAGCAGAAGGGCGGCGGTGATGCGGGGCATGGAAGCTCCTCCGGGAGGGAGGCTGGAAGCTATCGAGCGGGTATCGAGGCGGCAAGGAGAAGGGACCTTACAGCCCTTCCGTCCACGTACACGTCCACGTACACGTCCACGTACACGTCCACGTACACGTCCACGGCTTCTCCCGGTCACCCGGCCCACTCTCGAGGAGCCCGGGTCACCGGCACGGCTCACGGCTCACGGCTCACGCGGGTGTCCAGCGAGCCGTGAGGTGAAGCGAGCTATACGTGTACGTCGACGTGCACGACCGATCGTCGTTGGTGGACCGGCGCTGCCCGGGGGGATATTTCGTCCCCTCGATGATCAACCGGATCACCCTCCTCGTCGCCCTCGTGCTCCCCGCGGCCGCGCTGGCCCAACGCCAGGCGCCCTGGGGAACAGGCGAATCCCGCGGCGAGGATTTGAAGATCTCCCTGGTCACCTTCGGCGACGGGGACACGATCCCCGAGTGGTTCGGCCACACGGGCCTGCTGGTGCAGGACACCCGCCTGGGTCAGGAGCTGATCTACAACTTCGGCTACTTCGACTTCGGGCCGGACATGCTGCCGAAGTTCCTGATGGGCCGGCTGGAGTTCTGGGTGGGAGACGAGCTCCCCGCGCGCTCCTTCAGCTTCTACCAGAAGCGCCTCAATCGCTCGGTGCGCCTCCAGGAGCTGAACCTCTCTCCCTCGCGCCGCCTCGAGATGGCCCGCAAGCTCGCCATCGCCGTCCGTCCCGAGAACCGCACCTACCTCTACCACCACTACGACGACAACTGCGCCACCCGCATCCGCGACCTCATCGACGAGGCGACCGGCGGGCAGTTCGAGGAGCAGAACAGCGGCCCGGCCACGATGCCCCTGCGGGATCACACCCGCCGGCACTTCGAGCGGAGCTTCTACGTCAACCAGGTCCTCATCTACTGGATGAACGACGAGATCGACCGCGAGATCCGGGTCTGGGACGAGATGTTCCTGCCCTCGGTGATGGAGGCGCGGGTGGACGCGGCCACCTACGTGGACGAGAGCGGCCAGACGGTGCCGCTGGTGAAGTCTCGCAAGACCCTCTTCGAGGCGAAGCGCCCGGCGGTCCCCGAAGAGGCGAGCACCACCTGGCCCTTCGCCCTGCTCTGGGGCCTCCTCTTCGGAGGCGGCGCTTTGCTGCTGGTGCGCTGGCACCAGAAGAGCGGCAAGAAGCTGCCCCGCACCCTGCTTGCGCTCGAGCATCTGCTGATCGGCCTGCTCGCCGGCTTCCCGGCGCTGGTGCTCTGCTTCTTCTGGTTCACCGAGCACACGGTGACCCACTTCAACGAGACCAACCTCCTGGCGAACCCCCTGACGGCCCTGGCCTTCCCCCTGGGGATCGGCCTCTTCTGGGGCTCGAGGCGCGCCATCCGCTGGCTCTCCTTTTCCTGGACGGCGCTGGCGATCACCTCGGCCCTGCTCGTCGTGCTGAAGCTCCTGCCCGCCTTCGATCAGCACGTGATCGATCCGGTCGCCTTCTTCCTCCCGCTCAACGTCGGGATGGCCCAGGCCCTGTGGCGCCTGCACCGGGGCGCCGCCGCCTGATCCTCAGGAGACGCCGGGCAGGCCCTCGGGCAGCTCGCAGAGCTGCGCGCCGAAGGTCCAGCGGGGGGTGTCCCAGGCATCGAGGCGATCGGTGAAGGCGAGCCAGCGCCGCTCGGCCTCGAGCTCCAGGCCGGAGGACTGGGCCCGGCGCCAGGCCAGGAGGCGCACGAAGCGCTCGCCGACCCGATCCTCTCGCTTCTGGCACTCCTCGCAGATCACGGCGAGGGCCTCCCCCTGGGCGTCGAGGTCCTCCTCGAGGAGCGCCGCGAGGGTCTCGACGGTGAGGATCAGATCCCAGCGCCGGGAGCGCTCGGCGTAGCGGCGGTTGCGATAGACCAGATCGGGCAGATCGCCGCGGACCTCCCCCGCGAGCAGCTCGGCGATGGCGCCGAGGAGCTGGCAGCGGGCGGACTGATCCCCGGCCTCGATGTGCTCGGCGAGCTCCTCGAGGACCTGACTGCGCGCGCGCACGCCCGCCAGATCGCCGGAGAAGAGGGCCTCGGTGAGGTTGACGATGAAGAGCTCGAGGGCCTCCCAGGGGATCTCGATCTCGAGGTTGGTGGCGGCGGCAAAGGCGCGCGCCTTGCCGGCCTCCTCCCAGCGGCCCTCCATCTCCCGCAGGTTGGCCCGGGGGATCTCCGCCTCGTGGATCAGCCGGCTCCCCACCGGCTCGTGGCGTTGCAGCTCCTCGGTCTCCTCCACCAGCACCCGCAGGGTCTGGTGGTCGGCCCGGCGGCCGCAGAGCTCCATGTGGTCGTAGTGGTAGTGGAAGAAGTAGGTGGGGATGTGAGCGCGGGCGCTGCGGGGCGGCAGGAGGCCCCGGGCCACCCCGAACTCGCCGAGGTTGATCAGCACCGAGATCAGCGCCGAGGTGATGGAGTGCCGCAGCGGGCTCTCGGGGCCGGCCAGCGCCCGGACCTCCTCCAGCGCCTCGCGCGCCTCCAGGAAGAGCCCCCGCCCCCAGGCGTTCCAGCCCCGGACCATCCCGACGTGGGGAACGAGCTCCGGGGCCAGCGGCTCGAGCGCCTCGGCTCGCCGCAGGGCCTCCTCGGCGGGCTCGTACTCGGCGAGGAAGCTGTAGCAGCCGGCCTGGATCACCGCCATCCGGGCCTGCTCCGTGGGGAGGCCGAGGCGCTCGGCGTCGCCCTCGACCCGCGCGGCCAGGTCGATCGAGGCCCGCCAGTCCGCCATGAACTGCAGGCCCCGGGCGATGAGCCCCTCGGCCACGCAGAGCTCGGCGGGGTCCTCGAGGCGCTCCACGGCGATGCGCGCCAGCCGGAGGGCCTCCTGATCGGCGCGGGCGAAGGTGGCCCGCCGGGCGCCGACCAGGGCCGCCCGCCCGGCGGCCTCGCGCTCGCCGAGGGCCTCGAGGTGCTCGAAGGCCTCGGCGGAGGAGGCCCCGCCCCGCTGCTCGAGCGCCGCCAGCGCCTGCCGGTGGAGGGTCCGGCGCTCGGCGAAGGAGAGGGTGTCGTGCACCACGGTGCGCTCGAGGTCGTGGGCGAAGCGGTAGGTGCGACCTGGCCCGGCCCGCAGGACGCCCAGCTGGAGGAGGCGGAACAGCGCCTCGCGCACGGCCTTCGAGCCCTCCTCGGCGACGAGCAGATCGAGGGCCGAGAAGTCGAAGATCGGCGGCGCGATGGCCGCCGTGTCGAGGACCCGCCGGGCGAGGGGCTCGAGGCGCTCGAGGCGCTCGCGGATCGCGTCCTCCACCGTCGCCGGGATCGCCTCTCCGCCGGCCGCGGCGGCCAGGGCGAGCTGCTCCAGGAAGAGGGGGTTGCCCCCGGCCCGGTGGGTGATGGCCTCGGCCTCCCCCAGGGAGAGCGAGGGGGCGTGGTGCTTCACCAGCGCCAGGGCGCCGGTGCGCTCCAGCTCCTCGAGCACCAGGCGCTCGCCGAGGTTGGGCAGGGAGACCCCCGGCCGGGTCGTGGCCAGCAGGGCCCCGCCGCGGGAGAGCAGGGGCGGGAGGAGCTGCCGCCAGGCGGCCAGGTCGTCCTCCCGGGCCAGGTGCAGGTCCTCGAGGATCAAGACCACCTTGTCCCCCCCGACCGAGAAGCTCTCGGCCAGGGCGTCCACCAGATCCGCGCGGCTCTCGCTCACCGGCACCTGCAGGCTCCCGGCGACCTCCCCCAGGGTACGGAACGCCTGGTAGCCCCCGAAGTGACCGAAGGCGATGCGCCGCCCCTCCTCGCGCAGCCGCCGGGAGGCCTCGCGCACCAGGCGGCTCTTGCCGATGCCCAGCTCTCCCTCGAGGATCAGCGCGCCGGGCCCGCGCCGGCGCTCCGGGTCCTCGAGGGCGCAGTGGGCGAGGATCTGCGTGAGCTCCCGGTCGCGGCCGATGAGGGGCGCGCGCTCCTCCACGTAGGCCTGGAACTCTCCGCTGTAGCCTCCGCCGAGCCGACAGAGGGCGATGGGCCGGGCGAAGCCCTTGGCCTCGAGGGGAGGGAGGGCGACCGAGGTCACGGTGGTGAGCTGCTCGGCGGTCGGTCCGTCGCAGTAGACCTCCCCCGGCGGCGTCGCCTGGAGGATCCGCGCGGCCCGGTTCACCGGCTCGCCGACCGCCGACACCTCGTGCCGCAGGGGGGCGCCGAGGACCCCGGCGAAGACCCGGCCCGAGGTGATGGCCACGCCCAGCCCCAGCTCGTCGGCCAGCCCCCTGCCCGCCTCGGCGGCGCGGGCCAGGGCGTTGGGCGAGGCCGAGGGGATGCCGAAGAAGGCCAGGATCACCAGACCCTTGTCGCCGGCGTCGATCTTCTGCACGTGGCCGCCGACCCGGGCGATCAGCTTCGCGGCCCGCGAGAGGGTGTTCTCGACCTCGGCGAAGCTCGCCGGCTCGGCGCGGGCCAGGCCCACCCGGGCGAAGAGGATCACCCCGGGGCGGTGCTGCCCCGCGCGGCGGGGCTGGAGCAGGCCCTCCCAGACCGGGGCGGAGAGGAAGGGGCGCAGGCGCTCGACGATCTCCTTCGGGGTGCCCGACAGCGCGGCGGTCGAGTTGACCGTCGAGCCGTCGGAGTCGGCGATCGGCGGGATCGGGGGAGACGGGAGCGGGGTGTGGGCGCGCTCCTCGGGCGGCGGCCGGGCGGTGATCTCCCGGAGCTCGCCCTCCTCGTGGAGGTAGAGGCTGTCGACCCGGGCCTCCTGCATCGCGCGGGCGGCGGCCCGGGGCGCCGGGCCCAGGACCACCGGGTGCCGCGCGGAGGACGAGCCCACGACGCCGAGGGTGAGCTCACCGTCGGCGAGCCCGAGCCGCGCCCCGGCGGTGTCGGTGGCGAGGATGCCGTGCGCGGCCTGGTGGGCCCGGGCGCGGCGCCGCGCGGGATCCGGATCCTCGAAGAGGGCGGTGAAGCTGTCGCCGGCGAAGGAGACGATGTCCCCCCGGGCGGCGAGCACGGGCGCGAGCACCGCCTCGTACCAGCGGTTGAGGAGCTCGAGGGTCTCCTCGGGGCCGGCCGCCCCCTTGCGGGTGAGGCGGTTGGTGGTGTCGGCGAAGCCGGCGAGGTCGCAGACCAGCACCGAGGCCTCGAGCTGGCGCGGGGCGTCGAAGCCCGCGTCCGATCGCGACCGCTCCACCACCCAGCGGGGGAGGTGGGGCGTGGCGGCGATCAGGAGCTCGAGGGGATTCGACACGGTGACGCGATCGGGGCGGAGGGCTTCCGGCGAAGAGTGTACTTCAGGGCTCCCCGGCGAGGCCCGCCAGGCCGTGCACGACGAGGGGCTCGACGAGGCTCGATGAGTGCTCGATAGGTGCTGCTCGATAGGTGCCAGCCCCTTAGCAGAGAGGCCTCGTCGGGTCCTCGGATCTCGTGATTACAGGGGGTTGGGTGAGTGGGGCGGGGGATCTGCTAAGTGCCTGGCACCTATCAGGGCAGCACCTATCGGGGCACCCATCAAGAGGTTGCTTCGGGGAGGGCGGTGGACCTACCTTGACGCAGCATGTCAATGCCTGGCCAGCGATCGGGGATCGAGCGGGCCCGGACCCGGCGGCTCGCAGCGATGCGCGCCGATCCGGGCCGCGGGGGCTGCGGCATCGTGGCGCTCGGAGAGCTGACGGCGCCCGCCTCGCACGAGCTCGTGAAGCTCGCCCTGCGGGCCATCGCCCGGATGGAGCACCGCGGCGGCACCCTCGAGGGGACCGGTGACGGCGCGGGCCTGCTCCTCAAGCCCGAGCGCAGCTTCTTCGAGGCCTTCCTCGCGCCCGGCAAGCACCTCCCCGATCCCCGCGAGCCGCTCATCGTCGGGGTGGCCTACTTCCTCCCCGGCGAGCGAAACATCCGCCAGCACCAGCGCGCGGTGGACGCGACCCTGCGCCGCCTGGGCCTC
Organism: Deltaproteobacteria bacterium; assembly: GCA_029210625.1. Taxonomy (NCBI): domain Bacteria; kingdom Pseudomonadati; phylum Myxococcota; class Myxococcia; species Deltaproteobacteria bacterium. The sequence goes on from JARGFU010000026.1 coordinate 28,679, forward strand.
GCCCCCCTGGGCTGGCGCGAGGTGCCCACCGACCCCTCGGTCCTCGGCAGTCGGGCCCGGGAGGACGTCCCGGCGATCCACCAGGTGCTGGTGGGCAAGGGCCACCTGCGCGAGTCGCAGCTCCCGCTCGTCCTCCACGAGGCGAAGAACTCGATCGAGGAGCAGCACGGCGGCGCCATCGCCCTGCCCTCCTTGCAGCCCTACACCACCGTCTACAAGGTGCTGGGCACCGCCCGCCAGCTCGAGGCCTTCTACCCCGACCTGCACGACCCCCGCCTCGCGACCCGCGTGATCCTGGGCCACCGCCGCTTCGCCACCAACACCTTCTCGAACTGGCACCTGGTCCAGCCCTTCCGGCTGCTGGCCCACAACGGCGAGATCAACACCATCACCGCCAACGTGCGGGCCGCCCAGGACATCGACAGCGCGCTCCACTTCCAGTGCCGCCTGATGCCCAGCGGCAGCGACTCGGCCCAGCTCGATCGGGTCGCCGAGATGATGGCGGTCCACGGCATGCGCGACGTGGCGGAGGCGCTGCGCCGCCTGATGCCGCCGCCCTGGCAGGAGGAGGAGCGCCCGGAGCGCGAGCGCCGCTTCTTCGAGGCCAACGGCCGGGCGATGGGAACCCTCGCGGCCTGGGAGGGCCCCGCGGCGATCACCGCCACCGACGGCCACCTCCTGGTCGGGCTCATCGACCGGATGGGCCTGCGGCCCCTGCGCTGGGCCCGCACCCACGCGGGGAGGGTGGTGATCTCCAGCGAGATGGGGGCCGTGCCCCTGCCCTTCGAGGAGATCGCCGCCGACGGTCAGCTCGAGCCCGGCGAGATGATCATCGCCGACCTGACGACCGGCGAGCTCCACGCCCCCGAGCAGACCACCGCCTTCATCCTCGAGCGCTCGAAGCTCGACTTCCAGGGCCTCTCCACCGAGGGGCTCTCCTCGGTGGCCACCGTCCACCCGGACAAGGAGGCCCTCACGACCCGGGCCCTCAACATCTTCGGCTGGACCCGGGAGCGGGTGCGCGACCTGCAGGCCACGGTGAAGGAGAGCAGCCCGCCGGTGCGCTCGATGGGCAACGATCTACCGCTGGCCATCTTCAGCGGGAACCCCTCGCGCCTCTACTCCTTCCTCGCGCAGATCGTGGCGGTGGTCACCAACCCGCCCATCGATCCCTTGCGGGAGGGCGGGGCGATGGACACCCGGGTCTACCTCGGGCGCTCACCGAAGATGAGCAAGCTCTCGCAGTTCCGGACCTGGCCCCAGGTCGAGCACCCCCACCCGGTGCTCACCAACGAGGACATCGCCGGCCTGCTCGAGGGCGGCGAGCCGGATCTGGCGGCCCGCCGCTTCGACGCCACCTTCGAGGACAGCTACCGGGGCGCCCGGGGCATGGTGCGCCGGATCCACGAGGTCGCCGAGGAGGTCGTGGAGGCGGTGAAGAGCGGGGTGTCGATCATCGTGCTCTCCGATCTCGAGGCGACCCGGGGCGCGCGCCTGCCGGTGCCGATGGTGCTGCTGGTGGGCGTGGTCCACCGGGCGCTGGCCAGCCGCGGCCTGCGGCGGAACGCCAGCCTCGTCGTCGAGACCGGCGAGGTGCACGAGGGCCACGACCTCGCCGCGCTCCTGGCCTACGGCGCGACCGCCGTGAACCCCTACGCGATGTTCCACATCGCCCGCGAGACCCGGGGCCTGACGCCCGAGGCGGCCTGCCAGAGCCTGGTGGGGGCGCTGGTCGCCTCCCTGCGGCGCATCATGAGCAAGATGGGCATCACGACCCTGGCGGGCTACCGGGGCTCGTCCCTCTTCGAGGCCATCGGCCTCTCCGAGGAGCTGGTCGACTACTTCCTGCCCGACACCGCCTCCTTCGTGGGGGGCCTGACCCTCGACGAGGTGTACGGCGACATCCGGGCGCGCGCCGGGATGGACGACGCGTCGATCCAGCGCAACGCCAACAAGCCCCTCTACCGCAAGGAGGTCACCGACACCCTGCAGCTGGTGGCCCGGCAGGGCAACGCCGAGGGCGACTACGATCGCTTCGCGAAGCTCGTCGCCGAGTCGCCGCCGGTCTACCTGCGCGATCTGCTCGAGCTGGACATCGCCGGGGACCCCACCGCCCGGCCCCTGCCCCTCTCGGACGTCGCCTCCGCCGCCGAGCTCATCCGCTCGACCGTGCGCGGCGCGGGCATGAGCCACGGCGCCCTCCACTCCACCGCGCAGCGGGCCATCGCCGCGGCCTTCAACCACTTCGGCTCCTTCTCCAACTCGGGCGAGGGCGGTGAGGACGAGCGCCGCAACCCGGGCGGGCCCTGGGAGGGCGACCGCAGCCGCGCGCGGCAGGTGGCCTCCGGGCGCTTCGGCGTCGACGCCACCTACCTGATGGGCGCCGACGAGCTGGAGATCAAGATCGGGCAGGGCGCCAAACCCGGGGAGGGCGGGCACCTGCCCGGCCACAAGGTCACCGCCGAGATCGCCAAGATCCGCAAGGTGCGCCAGGGGGTGCCCCTGATCTCACCGCCCCCCCACCACGACATCTACAGCATCGAGGACCTCTCCCAGCTCATCACCCACCTGCGGCAGGTGAACCCCCGGGCCCGGATCGCGGTGAAGGTCCCGGCGGTCACCAACCTCGGCACCATCGTGGTGGGGGTGGCGAAGGCCGGCGCCGAGGTGATCACCATCAGCGGCGCCGAGGGCGGCACCGGCGCGGCCTACGTGGGCAGCATCAAGCACGCGGGCCTGCCCCTCGAGCGAGGCCTGGCCGAGGCCCACCAGCACCTGGTCCAGAGCGGGATCCGGCACCGCACCCGCCTGCGCGCCGACGGCGGGCTGAAGTGCGGCGCCGATCTCGCCAAGGTCCTGGCCCTCGGCGCCGACGAGGTCTCGCTGGGCACGGTCCTGATGGTCGCCGAGAACTGCGTCTTCTGCCGCGGCTGCAACAAGGGCACCTGCCCGGTGGGCATCGCCACCCAGGACGACGAGATGCACCAGCGCTTCATGCGCCGGGGACGCGAGGACGAGATCACCGAGTCGACCCCCCTCGACGCCCGCCACCACGAGGCCAAGCAGGGGGTGATCCGCTACCTCGAGTGCCTCGGGGAGGATCTGCGCGCGCGCCTCGCGGCCCTCGGCCTGCGCCACGCCAGCGAGCTGACCGGCCGGGTGGACCTCCTGCGCCAGCGCCGCACCGGCCAGCCCCGCTGGGATCACGTCGATCTCTCGGACCTGCTGGTCGACCTGCGCTCGGGCGGCCCCGCGCCCCGCCAGGCCCTGCCCGCGCTCCACGCCGCCTCCACGGCCAAGAACCGGGAGATCCTCGAGGCGGCCGCCGCCGGCGACCGGATCGAGCTTTGGACCGACAGCGCCGAGCACGGGCTCGGGGCGACCCTCGCCGGCGAGCTGGCGGGCACCCCAGCGCCGGGGCGCGTGGTCCGCCTCGAGACCACCGGCTACGCCGGGCAGGGGCTGGGCTTCGCCGCCACCCGGGGCATGGAGCTGCGCCACGTGGGCTACGCCAACGACGCGGTGGGCGAGGTGATGGGCGCCGGCGCGCGGATCGTGGTGCTGCCCGCCCCCAGCCTCGGCCTGGAGGAGGGCGCGCAGCCCAGCCTGGTGGGGAACGCCGCGGCCTACGGCGCCACCGGCGGCACCCTGCTCATCGCCGGGCGGGCGGGCCAGCGCTTCGGCGTGCGCAACTCGGGCGCGACCCTGATCTGCGAGGGCGCGGGCAAGTACGCCTTCGAGTACATGACCGGCGGGGTCGGCGTGCTGCTCGGCAGCTGCGGGCCCTGCATCGGCTCGGGGATGACCGGCGGCCTGCTCTACTTCCACGACCCCGAGGGCGGGACGCGCGCGCACCTCCACCGGGACGTCGCCGCGCACGCGGGCGAGCTCGAGGCCGAGGACCTCGCCCGCCTCGGGGCGCTCCTCGAGGAGCACCTCGAGCAGACCGGCAGCGCCCGCGCCCGCAGCCTGCTCGCCGGGCGGGAGGGGCTCGCCGCGAGCTTCTTCCGGGTGCGGGTCGCCTAGGCCGAGTGCAGCCGCGGCGCGTCGAGGTGGTAGCGGATCGCCGCTAGGAGCTCGTCGCGATCGAGGGGCCCGGCCAGGAAGTCGTCGCAGCCGGCGTCGTAGCCCTCCTTCTTCCGCGCGAGCTGGGCGGCGCTGCCGAAGAGCACCACCGGGATGGTCCGGGTCTCGCGCCCGAGGCGCAGCCGGCGGCAGGTCTCGATGCCGTCCAGGCCGGGCATCGCCGCGTCCATCAGGATCAGGTCGGGCTGCTCGCCCGGGGCCAGCCGCAGCGCCTCCAGCCCGCCGCGGGCATAGGTCAGCTCGCAGCCGGCCGGCTTGAGGAGCTTGCGGACCCGGACGAGCGCGAGGCTGGAGGCATCGACGAGGAGGATCTTGGGGGCGCGCATCGTCCCGGTGGAAAAGCAAGCCGCGTGCCCGAGCGCCTCGCCCTCCAACCCCCCGGAAAGAGGGGATCTCGAGGGGGCGACCCTCCCCGCCCGGCGCCCCTCCAGTCTCGAATTCAGGAATCCGCGATTGACCCCTGTGGAGGGCGGTTGCTACTTACCCGGGGACGCCTGGGACGACCCCGGGGGACCGGGGTGAAACGATGGCGAGCAAGATTCTCCTGCTGGAAGACGAGCGAGTCGTCCGGCTGGCGCTGCGCAAGGGGCTGGAGGCCGGGGGGCACGAGGTCCACGAGGAGGAGAGCGTCGCCGGCGCCATCGCGGCCCTCCAGGATCGCAGCGTCGACCTGGCCGTCATCGACTACCGCCTGCCCGACGGCACCGCCATCGACGTGCTCGAGCGGATCGAGAAGGAGGGGCTCTCCCTGCCGGTGGTGGTGCTCACCGCCCACGGCTCGATCGAGCTCGCGGTCGAGACCATCCAGAAGGGGGCGAGCCAGTTCCTCACCAAGCCGGTGGAGCTCTCCGCGCTGCGGGTGCTCGTGGACCGCCTCCTCGAGAGCGCGCAGCGGCAGCGCCGGGACGAGGCCAGCTCCCGCACCAGCCGCACGACCCTGGACCCCTTCGTCGGCACCAGCGACGCGATCCGGCGGGTCGAGGAGCAGGCGCGGCGGGTGGTCGAGGTCGGGCGCCCGATCCTGATCCTGGGGGAGACCGGCACCGGCAAGGGCGTGCTCGCCCGCTGGTTCCACGAGGGGGGGCCGCGCAGAGGCGAGTCCTTCGTCGACCTCAACTGCGCGGGCTTCGCCGCCGAGCTGCTCGAGAGCGAGCTCTTCGGTCACGAGAAGGGCTCCTTCACCGGCGCGACCGTCGCCAAGAAGGGGCTCTTCGAGGTGGGGAACCGCGGCACGGTCTTCCTCGACGAGCTGGGGGACATGGACCTGCGCCTCCAGCCGCGCATGCTGAAGGTCCTCGAGGAGAAAAAGCAGCGGCGGGTCGGCGGCGTGCGGGACATCCCCATCGACGTGCAGATCATCGCCGCGACGAACCAGGACCTGAACGAGCTGGTCGAGGAGAAGAAGTTCCGCTCCGACCTCTACTTCCGGATCAACACCCTGCCGATCGAGCTGCCGGCCCTGCGCGAGCGCGCCGAGGATCTGCCGCTGCTCGCCGAGGTCTTCCTCCAGCGCTTCTCCCAGGAGTTCCGCAGCACGGCGCGGACCCTCTCGCCGGCGGCCCTCCGGGCGCTGCAGGCCCACCACTGGCCGGGCAACATCCGCGAGCTACGCAACGTCCTCGACCGCGCCCTGGTCCTCTCCACCGGGGAGGTCATCGAGCCGGACGTCCTCTTCCTGCCCGGCGGCGCCGGTCCCGGCCCGAGGGTGGGCGGGGGCCCGGGCGAGGGCGCCGACCTCTCGAAGATGAGCCTGCGCGAGGTCGAGCGCTGGCACATCGAGCAGGTGCTGGCCGGCGTGGACGGCCTGGTCGAGGACGCCGCCGAGATCCTGGGCCTCTCGCGCAGCGCGCTCTACCAGAAGATCAAGAAGCACGAGATCGTCATCCCCCGGAGCTGATCCGGGGGGGATCGTCCTTCTCCTTCTCGCGGCTCTCGTCGAAGATGGCGCCGAGGCGGCCGCGCAGTCCGTCCCGGGCCTCGGCCAGGCCCTCGACCAGCTCTCGCTGATCCTCGTCGAGCTTCGTGTCCTGGAGGAGCTCGATCATCCCGTCGATGCCGGCGAGCTGGTTGATGATCCCGTGGCGGCGCTCGGGATCCAGGTAGCTCTCGCGAGCGCGGGGGCGCCGGCCGAGGAGGAGCGCGGCGAGGGCCGCCCCCGAGAGGAAGGCCAGCACGAGGAGCGCGGTGTGCAGCGGGGTCATCGTCACCCGCAGGCTACCACCGGCGCCCGCTCCGCTGGTGGGTCCGGCTGCGCCGAACCAGTTCGGGGGCATCCTGGATCCTGGACCGCGTATGGTGATCGGGATGCGAGCCGGGGTTTTCTGGTCTAATCGGAGCCGATGGAGGCCCCTCTCCTCTGAGGAGAGGCTCTTGCAAGAGGGCCGAGCGATGAGGATCCCGCAGTGAGCACCGTCCTGGCGGTCTACCTGACGCTGGGCGTCACCTTCGCCGTGCTGGTCGGGGTCGAGCGCAAGCGCTACCTGAGCCTCTGGGCCCTGGCCTTCCTCGCGCTGGTCTGCTGGGAGACCTACCTCGACCTGTGGCGGCTGGGGATCCTCGAGTCCCTCGAGTCCATGGTGGGCGACGTGCTCAAGGGGATCTCCGGGCTGCTCCTGGTGATCGGCGTCTACCAGCTGCTGGGGGCGCGCCCCCCCCGCTACTGGCCCGTCGTCGCGGCGGTGACCCCGGCCCTCGAGTTCGGCCTGGCCGGGCTCTGGCGTGCCCACCCGCTCTTCCCGCCGCCCCTCACCCTCTTCCTCGTCCTCGCGTTGGGCTACACGGCGTACCGGATCTGGCGGGTGCCGGAGGGAGGCTGGGGGAGGATCTTCGCCTCGCTCTTCCTGGCCTTCGAGGGGATCTACAACGCCCTCCTGCCCTACCTCGTCCTCCAGCCCTGGTTCTCCCGGTGGAACGCCTTCCTCGACGTCGCCCTCATCCTCGGGGTCTCCCTGGGGGTCATCGTGATGCACTTCGAGCGGGTCCGCGCCGAGGCCGATGTCCGGCTCGCCGACTACCAGCGCCTCTTCGAGGGGGCCCGGGAGGGCCTCTTCCGGGGCGACCTGCAGGGCCGGCTGCTCTCCGCCAACGCGGCGTTGATGCAGCTGCTCAAGCTCGAGGAGCTCGAGCCCCCCCACACCCTCGACCCCGGCCTCGTGCCGCCGGGCTTCGTGGAGCGCATCCTCGTCGAGGGCGAGGTGGAGGGCGTGCCCCTGCGCCTCGAGCGGGCGGACGGGACGATCGCCGAGGTGGAGATCACGGCGAGCCTGGTCCGGGCCGAGGACGGCAGCCCGCAGCGCATCGATGGCCGGGTGGTGGAGGTCACCGAGCGCCACCGCATCCGGGCCCGCATCGAGTCGGGGCAGCGGATGGAGGCCCTCGGGCGCCTCGCCGGAGGCGTGGCCCATGGCTACAACAACCTCCTCACGGCGATCCTGGCCGGCGTCGAGCAGGCCAGCGAGTTCCTCCCGGCCGGCACCGAGGGCCACCAGGGGCTGCTCCAGGTCCGGGAGAGCGTGGAGCAGGGCGCCCGGCTCACCCGCCAGCTCCTCTCCTTCGCGCGGCGCGACGTCGTCCACGGCGAGCGCCTCGACCTCGGCGAGGTCCTCGAGCAGACCCAGCTGCTCCTCGGGCAGCTCCTCACCGAGCGCATCCGGCTCTCGCTCGAGCTCGCCGCGGGGGAGCTGCCGGTCCGCTGCGCCCTCTCCCAGCTCGACCGCCTGATCATGAACCTCGCCCTGAACGCCCGCGACGCGATGCCGGGCGGCGGAGAGTTCACCCTGCGCTGTCACGAGGGAGACAACCTCGCGGGCGTGCCCGGGGTGGTGCTGGAGTTCGAGGACAACGGCGAGGGCATGACGGAGGAGGTGAAGGAGCGCGCCTTCGAGCCCTTCTTCACCACCAAGGACGAGGCCAGCGGCAGCGGGCTGGGGCTCTCGGCGGTCTACGGGATCGTCAAGCAGCTCTCGGGGGAGATCCTCCTGGAGAGCAGCGAGGGCGTGGGGACCCTGGTGCGGATCTGGCTGCCTAAGGCCGAGCTCACCCGCCAGGAGCGGGCCCGGGCGATCGCCGACCGCAAGGCGGAGCTCGGGAGGGTGCTGGTGGTCGAGGACATGCCGGTGATCCGGACCTTCATCGAGCGGGTGCTCACCCGCGCCGGCGCCGAGGTCCGGGTGGCCGCCAGCGGCCCCGAGGCGCTCGAGGCGGCGGCCGGCACGCGCTTCGACCTGCTGATCACCGACGTGGTCATGCCCGAGATGACCGGGCCCGAGCTCGTGGAGCAGCTGCGCGCCCGGGAGCTGCAACCACCGGTCCTCTTCATCTCGGGGCACGCCAGCGACGAGAAGGCGCTCGAGGGAGACGAGCGGGCGGCCTTCCTGGCCAAGCCCTTCGCCTCGGCCCAGCTCCTCGAGGCGGTCTATCGCCTCGTGGATCGGGGAGCCTGATCCTTCAGGCGTCGGCCGGCAGGAAGATCGTGAAGGCGGTCCCCTCGCCGGGGGCGGTCTCGAGGTGGATCCGGCCGCGCCTCCAGCACCCCCGGGGCGAGCATGATGATGTTGAGCACGTTGTTGAGGTCGTGGGCGATGGCCGCGCTGATCTGCGCCAGGTCGACGTACTGCTCGACCTGCTCCAGCTTCGAGCGCATCTTTGCGCGCTCCTCGTTCAGGCACCGGACCGCGAGGTAGTCCAGCCGGCGGTTGCGGTGGAAGTAGAGGATGAACCCCGCTGCCACCAGCAGGGCGAGGGTGAGGATGGCGAGGGCCATGCCGTGCCCGACCCGGAGCGGGGTGAGCCCCAGGAGGGTGGCCGCCACCCCGATGGCCCAGAGGCTGCTCGAGGCGAGGAGGGCCGGGCCGAGTCGGGAGGGCATCGTGCAGCCGACGATGACGATCAGCCCCCCGAGGAAGACGACCATCCGGTTGTCGCCGGTGTACCGGCCGTAGATCGTCGCGAGGCCGGTGAAGCAGAGGGTGAAGAGGAGGAAGGCGACGAGGCCCACGCGCTCGAGGGCGGCGGGGGTCCGGGCGCGCTGCAGGACGAGGATCGCTCCAACACCGATCAGGATGGAGAGCAAACGCAGGCCGAGGGCGAGCCGGAAGAAGGTCTCCTGGTGGACCTCCACCCGGGCCGCGAAGTCCAGGTAGAAGCCGGAGGCGGTGGTCAGGAGGAGCAGCGCGAGGGAGGTGACGAGGAGCCGCCGATCGGTGACGAAGCGCGCCTCCCGGAAGTCGGCCTCGAGGGAGGCGTCGAGGAAGCGGCCTCGCCTCCAGTCGATCTCCATCGGAGCGGGAGCTTTGTCCGGCTGCGACCTCACTGTCATCTGGATCCCTCGGCCCCGCTCTCCGGGATGACCCTAGGCGACCCGCCCCGGCGACCGGAGGTGGCATCTGGAGAGCAGGGTCGTGATGTGGTCGAGGGCGAGGATCCGCTCGGCGGCGCCGAGCTTCGCGGCGGCGGCGGGCATCCCGTAGACCAGCGAGGTCTCCTGGTTCTGGGCGACGGTCAGGGCGCCGGCGGACCGCATCTCGAGCAGCCCCCGGGCGCCGTCCTCTCCCATCCCGGTGAGGAGGACGCCCACCGCGCCGTCGCCCAGGTGACGCGCCACCGAGGAGAAGAGGAGATCCGCCGCGGGCCGGTGGTGCCGCAGGGGGAGGGCGTCGTGGAGGCGCACCTTCCGCTCGGCGCTGACCTCCAGGTGCTGGTCGTTCGGGGCGATGTAGACCCGGCCGGGCAGGAGCGGCTCGCCGTGGACGGCCAGCCCGATCTGGAGGGGCAGCAGCCCGTCGAGCCACTCGGCGAAGCTCGAGCAGAAGCCCGAGGAGATGTGCTGGACGATGAGGACGGGCGGCGCCGTCTCGGGCTGGAGCCTCGAGAGCACCTTGGCGATGGCCGGCGGACCTCCGGTGGAAGCCCCGATGGCGATCAGGCTCACCCGGTCGCCGGGTGGGGTGAGCAGCGAGGGGCTGGCCGGCGCCGCCGGGATCTCTCGCGCCGCCGGGATCTCTCGCGGCGCCGGGAGCCCCGGCCCGGCCGGAGGGGTCTCCGCCCGCCGGGGGGCGGGCTCGTCCAGGCACCGCCCCCGGCGCCCCACCACCTTCACCCCGGCCATCAGGTGGAGCCGGTGGCGCAGGGCCTCCCGGTCCCGCGCCAGCCCGAAGCCCACGTCGGCCTTGCGGATGACGTCCACCGCCCCCGCCTGCATCGCCTCGAAGGCGAGCTGGCTCTCCCGGCCCTTGCCCGCCTCGGTGATCACCACGATGGGGGTGGGGAGCGAGCGCATGATCTCCCGGGTGGCCGAGAGGCCGTCACCGCGGCTCATCTGGACGTCCATGGTGACCAGGTCCGGCTTCAGCCGGCCGCACTGCTCCACCGCGGTGGGGCCGTCGCTGCACTCCCCGACGACCACGAACTCCCCGGACTCCTCGAGGAGCTCGCGCAGGGAGACCCTGACGGTCGGAGAGTCGTCCACGATCAACGTCCGGATCAGGTTCATGGGATCGTTCGAGAGAGGCGCGAGCTCTGATCAGGGCTCACCCCGGGAGAAGAAGACTGAGACGCCGGCCAGGCCCCGCTGCCGGACGTAGATGGCAGAGCTTACCAGGACCGTCGGCGGCCTGAGCAGGGGGCGGGTGCCGGGACGATCGGCGAAGAGGCGTGGTGGTCCGGAGCTCCTCGACGATGCTGCCCGGCGCCTCGATCAGCGCGACGCCCCGCTCGAGGCGCAGGCGGTCCTCCTCACCGCCTCTCGCTCGTGGCCGTCGTCACATGAGAGGGCCGGCGGTCAGCGAAGAGAGGAGCGCCTCACCGTCCAGCACGAGGGTCAGGTCGGGGGCGAGGCCCCGGATGAAGCCCGACGCATCGCGCCCGGGGGAGGAGAGGCGGTCCGGATCCAGCCGGATGATCTCCTCGGCGCGATGGGTCAGGAGGGCAAGATGGCGGCTGCCAAGGCTGAGCAGGACGGCCCGCTTGGTCGAGGTCTGGTCGTGCGGCTTCACGCCCAGCACCTCGATGAGATCAGCCACCGGTACGATCGTTCCCTGGACCTGGATCACCCGGGAGAGGCGCCGGGGCGCCGTCGGCAGGGGGGTGACCCAGCGGGGCGTGACGACCCCGCCGACCAGCGCGAGGTCCACGGCGCAGCGGGCCTGCCCGATCCAGAAGGCGAGGTGCTGACGGTCCAGCCCCTCGGTGGAGGCGCGCTCGGTCCGGGCCAGGGTGGTCGCGCGCGCCTTCAGCTCGTGCTCGAGCTCGGCGGCGCTCCGGGCGACCTCGAGGCCCGCCTGCTCCCGCAGGAGGCGCTCCCGGATCTCGGCCCAGTCGAGGCCGCGGCGCGAGGGGGTCTCGCCCTGCTTCACGTCGGCCGGCCCCGCTCGGCGAAGCGGCTCAGCTGGGAGCCGGCGATCCGGGCCACCTCGGCCAGGGTGAGCTCGGGCGAGCAGCGCGGGGAGCCCTCGCTCGCGGCGAGCACCAGCGCGTTGCCCAGGGACTGCCGGGCGCCGGCGAGGTCGCCCTGCTGCTCGAGCACCATCCCCAGGTGCAGGTGGGCCGACGCGCAGCTCTCCTCCAGGTAGATGGCCTTGCGCAGGTAGGCCTCGGCGCCAGCGAGGTCGCAGCGCTCGAAGTGGAGGATCCCGCCGAGGAGGTGCGCCGCCGCATCGAGGGGGAAGGCGCGCAGGTGATCGGTGAGGCCGCGCAGGGCGTCCTCGTTCTCACCCCGGTCGGCCAGCCGGCGCACCTCGTCGAGGGAGCGGCGGTCGTCGGAGAGGCCCGTCGGGGAGGGAGGAGAGGGATCCGCAGGCCGACGTCGGTAGAGGTCGGGGGGGAGGGGGGGTTCAGCCGACGCCGGCCGCGGATCCGCAAGGGAGGAAGGAGAAGAGGGATCCGCGGGCCGACGCCGGTGGAGGTCGGGGGGGAGGGATTCGGCCGGCGCCGGCCGCGGATCCGAAAGGAAGGAGAAGATGTCGGGGGCCCTGCGAGGCAGGGGGATCACGCTCGCCAGGCCCTGCTCCGGCCCCGCGGGCTGCTCGGGGCGCTCGTGGCCCTCGGGGCGGCGGGAGAGGAGGGTCCCCGGCGCGATCTCGGTGGGCCAGGGGAAGGGGGGGGGCGGGTCCGAGGGACCCAGCACGAGGAAGGCGCCGGGCGCCATCGCGGCCCGCAGCCGCTCGAAGGCCTCTCGCGTCCGGGCCGCCGAGAGGTAGATCGAGACGTTGCGGAAGAAGAGGAGATCGAACTCGTGGGGGGCGGGCGCGGCGTCGGTGGTGACGCTCTGCTGGACGAAGGTGACGCCCCGCCGGTAGCGGGTCTGCAGGCGCCACTTCCTGCCCTCGCGCTGGAAGTGGCGCTCCTTCTCCACCGGGGTGAGGGTGCGCAGGGACCAGTCCGCGAAGAGGCCGCTGCGGGCCACGTCCAGGGCGTTCTGGTCGACGTCGCTGCCGACCAGGTTGATCGTCCAGGAGGCAGGATCGGGGAGGTGCTTCTCCAGGAGGATCGCCAGGGAGTAGAGCTCCTCGCCCCGGGAGCAGCCGGCGCTCCACACCCGCAGGAGCCGCGTGGAGGAGCGGCTCTCGATGAGGCGGGGCAGCACCCGGCGGCGCAGGGTCGCCATGGTCGCCTCGTCCCGGAAGAAGTAGGACTCGTTGACGGTGACCCGGGAGAGGAGGTCCCGCATGGCGGGGTCGTCGAGGGAGGCGCCGCGTAGATGGGCCAGGAGCTGCTCGGGGTGCTCGTGGCCCCGGGCGGCCGCGATCTGACGGAGGGTGCGGGCCAGCTCCGGGCGGTGCCGGTCGAGGACCCGGTGGCCGATCCGCGCGTCGAGCAGGGCGGCGGCCTCGTCGAGCCAGTGGCCCTCGGTCTGCGTCACCGGGATCACGCGTCGACCTCCCGGGCCTCGAGGGGGCGGGTGGGGAGGGTCTCGGGGAGCTCGACCCCGTAGGCGGGCTCGAGGAGGCGGTGGACGTCGAGGAGCTGGATGATCTCGTCGTCCGGCCCCGGCACCATCCCCGCCACGCACTGGGCGTCGGCCAGGGGGCCGGTGGCGATCTCGAGGCGGGCGCCGTCGAGGGAGATGAGGTCGAGCACCCGATCGACCACCACCCCGACCGCCCCGGAGGGGGGGGCGAGGATGGCGATGGGCGTGTCCAGCTCGACCGCCGAGGCCGGGAGCCCGACGCGCCGCCGGGCATCGATCACCGGCACGATCTTCCCGCGCAGGTTGATGGCGCCGAGGAGGGCCTCGGGGACCTCGGGCACGGGCGTGATCCAGACCGCCCGGATGACCTCCCGCACGATCTCGAGGGGGACGGCGTAGAGCTCCTCGCCGATGTTGAGGGTGAGCGCCGGGAAGCGGCCCGCCGGCAGCGAGGCCCGGGTCCGCTCGGGCTGGACCTGGCGGCGCAGCTTCGCGAGCTCCCGCTGGAGCTCGGAGAGGCGGCGGAGGAGATCGCCGTCCTGGGCCTGGGTCGAGGTCGTCATCCGGGCTCGCCTCTAGAGGTACTTGCGGACGGCCTGCACGAGGTTCGAGGGGTCGGCGGTCTTGCGGACGTGGCCGTTCGCGCCGCACTCCTTCGCCAGCTTGGCGAGGTCGTCCTGCTCGATGGAGGAGTAGAGGAGGATCGTGATGTTCTCGGTGTTCTCCTTGCGCAGCATGGTGGCCACCCGGTCCCCGGTCATGGCCGGCATGTTCACGTCGAGGATCAGCAGCTGGGGCGACTCCTTCCAGAGGAGGTAGGGGATGCCGATCGGGTTGTCGGACTCGATCACCTCGAGCCCGATCTCCTCGAGGGCCTCCACGGCCGCGCAGCGCACGGTGGGGCTGTCGTCCACCAGGAGGACCTTGCGGATCTTTCCGGTGGCGCCGGGGGAGGGGCGCGAATCGGTTCCGGACTCGTCGGGGTGCTTCATGGTGGCTACTTCGTCGAAGGGGGCGGGCAGCATCGCGAGGGAGCATGAGCAAGGCGGGTGCCAAGGCTCGATCTGTTCGTATCGGGCCAGGAGGCGCCGATCGTGGGATCTGGGGGGTCCGGGTTCCCGTTTTCGGGATCCGGGTCTCGCTACCGAAAGGGCGGGGCGCGCTCGCCACGCGTCAGGGGGATCGGCTAGACCTTCGGGCCATGGACGTGCGCGCCAAGCTCCGGGAGACCTTCGGCTTCGAGGCCTTCCGGCCGGGCCAGGAGGCCATCGTCGAGGCCGTCCTCGAGGGCCGCGACCTGCTGGCGGTGATGCCCACCGGCGCGGGCAAGAGCCTCTGCTACCAGCTCCCCGCCACCCTCCTGCCGGGCCTCACCCTGGTGGTCAGCCCGCTCATCGCCCTCATGAAGGATCAGGTCGACGCCCTGCGCGAGCACGGCATCGCGGCGGCCCTGATCAACTCCAGCCAGAGCGCCGGCGAGCAGCGCGAGACCCTCGAGCGGGTCCGGGCCGGGGAGGTGAAGCTCCTCTACGTCGCGCCCGAGCGCTTCGGGGCGGCGGGCTTCCTCGAGAGGATCCAGGGGGTGCCCCTCTCCCTGATGGCCATCGACGAGGCCCACTGCATCTCCCAGTGGGGGCACCAGTTCCGGCCCGACTACACCCGCCTCGGTGAGGTGCGCGAGCTCCTCGCGCCCGAGCGCCTGGCCGGCTTCACCGCCACCGCCACCCAGGAGGTGCGCGACGACATCGCCCGGGAGCTGCGCCTGCGCGATCCGATGATCGAGGTCCACGGCTTCGATCGCCCCGAGCTCTTCTTCGGAGCCGAGCAGCTCGCCGGCAAGAAGCTGAAGGCCGCCCGCGTGCTGCACCACCTCGGGGCCCTGCGCGAGCAGCACGGGGAGGACGCCAGCGCCATCGTCTACTGCGGCACCCGCAAGGACACCGAGGCCCTCACCGAGCTCCTGCGGGGCAAGGGCGTCCCGGCGATCGCCTACCACGCCGGCCTCGGCGACGAGGAGCGCGCGCAGGCTCAGGACGCCTTCATGTCGGGGGAGACGCCGGTGGTGGTCGCCACCAACGCCTTCGGGATGGGCGTCGACAAGGCCGACATCCGCCTGGTGCTCCACCACGACCTGCCCGGCAGCGTCGAGGCCTACTATCAGGAGGCCGGCCGCGCCGGCCGCGACGGCGAGCCCGCGAAGGCGATCCTCCTCTGGGGGCTGGGCGACCTGCGCCTGCGCCGCTTCTTCATCGAGAAGGGGACGCCGAGCCCCGCCGATCTCGACCGGGTCTGGGAGCGCCTCTCCACCGGGGGGCGGCCGGGGCAGGTCCGCGCCGGCACCACCCGGGAGCTCGCCGAGCGCGCGGGGGTCGAGGCCGGGGTCGTCCCGGTGATCCTGCGCCTCCTCGAGAAGGCCGGGCACCTGCGCCCCGAGGAGGCCGAGGAGGACGAGGAGGGCCGCCTGCGCCTGCGCCTCCTCGACACCGCCCCCCGCTCGGGGCTGCGGGTCGATCGCGAGGGGCTCCTGCTCTTCCGCCAGCTGGAGGAGGCCCGCCTCGAGCGGATGGTCACCTACGCCGGCCGGGCCCTCTGCCGGCGCCGCGCCCTCCTCGACTACTTCGGGGATCGCGACGGCCCGGCCCCGGGCGAGCTCTGCGGGAGCTGCGATGCCTGCGAGGCGGCCCTCGCCCGGGGAGGGGCGACGCTCGAGCTCTCCGAGGCCTCCTACGAGAGGGTCCGGGCGGCCCTCGCGCTCGTCGACTCCACCGACTTCCCCTTCGGCCGCCGCAAGCTCGCCGCCGCCCTGGCGGGCGAGGATGCCCCGGGCCTCGAGCGCACCTCGCTGGTCCGTCACCCCGCCGCCGGCAGCTTCGCCTGCCTGGGAGGCGGCGCCCTCGCCGCCGCCGAGCAGGTCCTCGACCGCTGCGTGGGGGCGGCGCTCCTCTCGGTGCACCACGATCCCTACCCGGTGATCACGATCACCGCCCGGGGCCGGGCCGTCCTCGCCGGCGCCGCCGAGGTCCCCGGCGAGATCGCCGCGCTGGCCGACGAGGATCAGGTCACCGCCGCCCTCGACGAGGCGCGGGCCCGCGAGCGGGCCGCGAGGGCCGCGGCGCCCCGGCGGCGCAAGAAGAAGGGGGCGCCGTCCCCCGAGAGCTTCGGCCCGGTGGACGAGGCCCTCTTCGAGCGCCTGCGCGAGCTGCGCAGCCGGCTGGCGAGCGAGCAGGGCGTGCCGCCCTACGTGATCTTCCACGACAAGCACCTCGCCGCGATCGCCGCCCTGCAGCCGAGGAGCGAGGAGGCCCTGCTCGGCGTGCCCGGCATGGGCCCGAAGAAGCTCGAGAAGTACGGCGCCGCCCTCCTCGAGCTCCTCCGGGACGGCTAGTCGCCGGGGTGGTAGGGCACGCCGAGCGGCGCGCGGGCGTGGCGGACCATCGGGTGCACCTCTGCGGGCGCGTCGGCCCGCGCGGGCAGCGCGCCGAGCAAGAGGACGCCGAGGGCGAGGGGCAGAGCCCGGCCGCGAGGGGTCTCCTCCACGCTGCCTCAACCGCAGGGGCGCGAGCGGGATTCCCAACCTAACTTGAAGAGGCGCCCCGGGAGCCGTGAATCCTCTGGTGAGGTCGGTGGCTCCCATGGGGTGAATGCGCAGCCGGGGAGCTCGGCAGCGCGGGTCGAAACCAATCTTTGTTGAGGAGAAGTTCCATGACCGTCATCAACCTGACCAAGGAAAACTTCGAAGAGACCATCCAGAACAACGACATCGTCTTCGTCGACTTCTGGGCCCCCTGGTGTGGTCCCTGCCGCGCCTTCGCGCCGACCTACGAGGCCGAGGCGGCCAAGCACCCCGGCGCGGTCTTCGCCAAGGTGAACACCGACGAGGAGCAGGAGCTCGCCGCCGCCTTCCAGATCCGCTCGATCCCGACCCTCATGGCCTTCCGCGAGCAGATCGGCGTCTTCGCCCAGCCGGGCGCCCTGCCGGCCTCGGCCCTCTCCGACGTCGTCGGCCAGGTCGAGTCCCTCGACATGGAGGACGTCCGCAAGAAGGTCGCCGAGCACCAGGCGAAGCACGCCAACTAGTCACAGCGCAGTACGACCGATTCGACCCGGCCGCGCCCGGGCTGTCGTCCCAGGATCTTTTCTCCCCCGCCTTTGGGACGGCGGCTTCGGGCGCTGCCTTTTTAAGGCGCCGGGAGCGTCCGGGCGAAGGCCAGGACGTGGCCGTCGGGATCGAGGCTGTAGGCCGCCTCGTCCCCCCAGGGCCGGGGCGCGAGCGCCGAGAGCTCCCGCGCGCCCGCCGCGAGGGCCCGGGCGTGGAAGGCCGCCGGCTCCTCCACCCGCAGGTAGAGCTCGGCCCGCGGCACCCCCGAGCCCGCGGCGGGGTCCGGGAGGGCCTCGCCGAGCAGGCGCTTGATCCCGGCCTCCGGCATCAGCCCGAGGAGGGCGCCGCCCGGCAGGGTGAGCTCGGTCATCCCCGGGACGTCGAGGTTCGGCGCGACGCCCAGGACCTCGACGTAGAAGTCCCGCGCGCTCGCCTGGTCGGCCACGTAGAGGACGACGAGGGTGGGGGAGGCGCTCATGGTGGGGCGGGCGCCCCCGCTCGTCGCGCAGGCCGCGAGCAGGGGCAGGAGGAGGCCGGTCAGCCGGCGCAGGGTCCGCCTCAACCGCGGACGATCTCGACCCGCTCGAGCACCACCGGGGTGTTCGGGCAGTCGCGGGAGTTCCGGGGCACCCGGGCGATCTGCTTGACGATCTCGAGGCCCGCCACGATCTCACCGAAGACCGCGTGCTTGTTGTCGAGGAAGGGGGTCGGGACCTCGGTCACGAAGAACTGCGAGCCGTTGGTGCCCGGGCCGGCGTTGGCCATCGAGAGCATGCCCGGCCTGCTGTGGTTCAGCCCCGGCGCGAACTCGTCGTCGAAGCGGTAGCCCGGACCGCCGGTGCCCCAGTCGGAGCGATCGGCGCGGGTCTTGGGGTCGCCGCACTGGATCATGAAGTCGGGGATCACCCGATGGAACTTGATCCCGTCGTAGAAGGGCACGCCCCGCTTCTCCTGGTTGGAGATGGGGTCGACCCAGGGGATGGTGCCCTCGGCCAGACCCACGAAGTTGCCCACCGTGACGGGCGCCTCGTCGGCGAAGAGCTTGACCTTGATCTGTCCCTGGGTCGTGTGCAGCACCGCGTGCATCGGGCCGGCGACCGAGGGGAGCTCCGGGGGAAGGTTCTTCAGTGTCATGCGCAAGGGTGGTAGCGCGACCGCGATCGGATGGGAAGGCGCGCCGCACCCGCTTGTCCGCCCTGCCGCACCTGCCGCAGGATGGCGTCCGTGAGCGCGGAGACGATCCTGCAGGCGGGGGCCCTCTCGATCCTGGCCCTGGGGCTGGCGGCGGTGATCGCCCTGACCTTCCTCTCGGCGCCCTACGGCCGCCACGCCCGGGCGGGGTGGGGGCCCTCGATCGGCGCCCGGCGCGGCTGGCACCTGATGGAGGCCCCGGCCTTCTTCGGCTTCGTCGGGGTGGCCCTCTACCACCTGGTCGGTCCGGGCCTGCGCGCCCCGGTCGATCCGGCGAGCTGGATCCTCTTCGCCCTCTGGATCCTCCACTACGGCGACCGGGATCTCCTCTATCCCCGCCGGCTGCGGGACCCCTACCGGCCGATGCCGCTGGCGGTCGTCGGGATGGGCTTCTCCTTCAACCTCCTCAACGGCCCCCCCAACGGGCTGGCCGTCGGCCTGGAGCGACACCCGGTCGCGTGGCTGCTCGACCCTCGCTTCCTCGGGGGCGTCCTCCTCTTCCTCGCCGGCTTCGGGCTCAACCGCGCCTCCGATGCCCGGCTCCTGCGCCTGCGCGAGGCGAACCCCGGCGGCTACGCCATCCCCCGGGGCGGCCTCTTCACCTGGGTCTCCTGCCCCAACTACCTCGCCGAGATCGTGCAGTGGATCGGCTGGGCGCTCGCCACCGGCTCCCTGATCGGGGCGGCCTTCGCGATCTTCACCGCCTGCAACCTCGCCCCCCGCGCCCTGCAGCACCACCGCTGGTACCGGGAGAACTTCCCCGACTACCCGCCCGGGCGAAGAGCCCTCCTCCCCTTCGTCCTCTGAAGCCCCGCCGCCGTGGCCTCCCGGGCGGTCACGACCGCCCCGGGGGGTGCTGCCGGGCTCTTGTCAGCTGACCTCGTCTCGCCCATGAATGGTCTTGCGAATCATTCGCAACTTAGCACGAGGTCCACCATGAAGGCACGGCTCCCCCGTCTTCCCGGCCCCTCAGGCCGCATCCTCCTCACCCTCCTCGCCCTCGCTCCCGCGGCCGCGTCGGCGGTCCACCCCCTGGCCACCGACGATGCGGGCACCGTGGGCGCCGGCGCCGCCGAGGTCGAGCTCTCCTTCGCCGGAGAGCAGGCGGCGGTCGAGGGGCTGGGGCTCTCCACCGGCCTGGCCCTCCACGCCGGCATCCTGGAGACCCTCGATCTGGGGATCGGCCTGGGCTACGCCTGGAGCGGCGCCATGGACGATCCGGTGCTGGACCTCAAGTGGCGGGCCCTGGAGGGGGAGGGGCTGCTGCCGGCCCTCGCGCTGCGCCTGGATCTCCGGGTGGGCCAGGGGGGCACCGCCGGCGAGGGGCACGGCCTGGGAGCCCACGCCGTCCTGACCTGGGAGCGCGCCCGCTGGCTGGTCAGCCTCTGCGCCGGCACGGCCCTGGATGGGCTGGGCCAGCAGAGCGCCGCGACCCCCTCCCTCGAGGGCGGGGGGATGCTCCTCCTGCCGGCCGGAGAGGGCCTCCAGCTGGGCGCCGAGACCGTGGTCGCCCTGCCCGGCGCCGGGGAGCCGGTGGGCCTGGACCTCATGGCGGCCGGCCTCCTCGAGCTGGGCGAGCGCCACCTCCTGAGCCTGGGGGTGGGCGTGCACCTCGAGCAGGCCGCCTCCCCGGGCTGGGTGGGGACCCTCGGCTTCACCACCGCCTTCGGGGGCTGATCGAGGAAAAAGTGAAGAATCGAACTTTTCCGTTTGACGGCCCCGATGGCCGGATCATACTGCCCCATAACTACGAATAACCGCGCCGAGTTATGGCCAATTGCAGGGGCGTGGTGGCAGTAAGGGAGCGACTGCCGATCCAAATTCCTGCTAATGAGCCGAGCGCCTAGGCGCAAAAGCCCCCGCCGGTTCATCGAACCAGCGGGGGTTTTTCTTTTAAGCCGTTCTTCGGTGATAAAGGCCCACTCCCCCATCCCCGGCCCTCGGAAAAGAGCACGATGAAGCGCAACGACACCCTCCTGCGGACCGCCCTCACCGAGCGAATCCTCCTGATCGACGGGGCCATGGGTACGGCCCTGCAGGACTACAAGCTCGACGAGACCGCCTACCGGGGGGACCGCTTCGCCGGCCACCCCCAGGACCTCACCGGCAATCACGACCTGCTCTGCCTCACCCAGCCGGCGATCGTGCAGGCGGTCCACGAGGCCTACCTCGAGGCCGGCGCGGACATCGTCGAGACCAACACCTTCACCGCGACGCGGATCCCGCAGGCCGACTACGGCACCGAGGCCGTCTGCGCCGAGCTCAACCGGGAGGCCGCCCGGATCGCGCGCCGGGCGGTCGACACCTGGAGCGCGAAGACCCCGGGCCGCCCCCGCTTCGTGGCCGGCTCGGTGGGGCCCCTGAACGTCACCCTCTCCCTCTCCCCGAAGGTCGAGGATCCAGGCTACCGGGCCGTGAGCTACGGACAGGTGCGCGAGGCCTACGCCGAGCAGATCGAGGCCCTCCTCGAGGGCGGCGTCGACCTGCTCCTGGTCGAGACCATCTTCGACACCCTCAACGCGAAGGCCTGCCTCCATGCGATCGAGGAGGTCTTCGAGGCCCGCGGCGAGCGGGTGCCGGTGCTCCTCTCGGTGACGATCACCGACCAGAGCGGCCGCACCCTCTCCGGCCAGACCCTCGAGGCCTTCTGGATCTCGGTGGCGCACGCCCGCCCCTTCGCGGTCGGCCTCAACTGCGCCCTGGGGGCCGCGGCGCTGGCGCCCCACGTCGAAGAGCTCTCCCGGCTGGCGCCCAGTACCTACACCTTCGTCTACCCCAACGCCGGCCTGCCCAATGCCTTCGGCGAGTACGACGAGCAGCCCGCCGAGACCGCGGCGCTGCTGGCGGGCTTCGCCCGGCAGGGCTGGGTGAACCTCGTGGGCGGCTGCTGCGGGACGACCGCCGAGCACATCCGGGCCATCGGGGAGGCGGTCAACGGCCTCGAGCCGCGCCGCCTCTCCTCCCCCGGGGACAGGGGCCTGAAGCTGGCCGGCCTCGAGCCGCTCTCGATCCGCCCCGACTCCAACTTCCAGATGATCGGCGAGCGCACCAACGTGACCGGCTCCCGGCGCTTCGCCCGCCTCATCAAGGACCGGGAGTACGACAAGGCGCTGCAGGTCGCCGCCCGGCAGGTCGAGGCCGGCGCCAACCTCATCGACATCAACATGGACGAGGGGATGCTCGACGCCGAGGCCGAGATGCGGCGCTTCCTCTCCCTGCTCTCGGCCGAGCCCGAGATCTCCCGGGTGCCGATCGTCATCGACAGCTCGCGCTTCTCGGTCATCGAGGCGGGCCTCGAGCACATCCAGGGCAAGGCGGTGGTGAACTCCATCTCCCTCAAGGAGGGGGAGGAGGACTTCATCGACAAGGCCCGCCGGATCCGCCGCTTCGGCGCCGCCATCATCGTGATGGCCTTCGACGAGCGCGGCCAGGCCGAGACCACGGAGCGCAAGGTCGAGATCTGCGAGCGGGCCTACCGGCTGCTCATCGAGGAGGTCGGGATGCCTCCCTCGGAGATCATCTTCGACCCCAACGTCCTCGCCGTGGCCACGGGCATCGCCGAGCACGACGCCTTCGCGGTGAGCTTCATCGAGGCGGTGCGCCTCATCAAGGAGCGCTGCCCCGGCGCCCACGTCAGCGGCGGCATCTCCAACCTCAGCTTCGCCTTCCGCGGAAACGACCTCGTCCGCGAGGCGATGCACGCCGTCTTCCTCTTCCACGCCATCGAGGCGGGCCTCGACATGGGCATCGTCAACGCCGGTCAGCTGGCGGTGGTCGACGAGATCGAGCCCACCCTGCGGGAGCACGTGGAGGACGTCCTCTTCCAGCGGCGCCCGGACGCCACCGACCGCCTGGTGGAGCTCGCCGGGCAGGTGCGGGGCGAGGCGAAGACCCGCAAGGAGGACCTCTCCTGGCGGGAGGCCCCGGCCGAGAAGCGGATGGAGCTCGCCCTGGTGCGGGGCCTCGACGAGTACATCGTCGAGGACGCCGAGGAGCTACGGCTGAAGCTCGGCGATCCCCTCGCGGTGATCGAGGGGCCGCTGATGGACGGCATGAAGGTCGTCGGCGACCTCTTCGGCAGCGGGAAGATGTTCCTGCCCCAGGTGGTGAAGAGCGCCCGGGTGATGAAGCGGGCCGTGGCCCACCTCGAGACCTTCATGGACGACGAGAACGGCGATCAGCCGCGGCGCAGCGGCAAGCGCGGCGCGCCGAAGATCCTGCTCGCCACGGTGAAGGGGGACGTCCACGACATCGGCAAGAACATCGTGGGGGTGGTCCTGGGCTGCAACGGCTACGAGGTCCTGGACCTGGGCGTGATGGTGCCCGCCGACAAGATCCTCGACACCGCCGAGGCCGAGGGGGTCGATCTGATCGGCCTCTCGGGGCTGATCACGCCCTCCCTGGACGAGATGTCCCGGGTCGCGGCCCAGATGCAGCGCCGGGGGCTCACCCTGCCCCTGCTGGTGGGGGGCGCGACCACCAGCAACCCGCACACCGCCGTGAAGATCGCCCCGGAGTACGAGGGACCGACGGTCCACGTCCTCGACGCCTCGCGGGTCGTCGACGTGGTCGCCCACCTCGTCGATCCCGGCCGCCGCCCGGCCTTCACCGAGGAGGTCTCGCGGCAGCAGGCGCGGCTGCGCGGCCTGCACGCCGGCAGGGATGGCGCGGGGCTGGTCTCCTACGCCGAGGCGAGGGAGCGCTCGCAGAAGCTCGAGTGGAGTGAGCAGCTCGTGCCCGCCCCGGCGGTCGAGGGCGTCCGCACCCTCGAGAAGTGGTCCCTGCGGGACATCGCCCGCTACATCGACTGGCAGTACTTCTTCGTCTCCTGGGGGATCAAGGGGCGCTTCCCCGAGCTCCTCGACGACCCGCAGAAGGGGCCCGCGGCGAAGGAGCTCTTCGCGGCCGCGAAGCAGATGCTCGAGAAGCTGGTCCGCGAGCAGCGCATCCGGGCGCGGGCGCGCTACGCCTTCCTGCCGGCCGCCTCGGTGGGCGACGACGTCGTGCTCTACACCGACGAGAGCCGCAAGCAGGAGCGGATGCGCCTCTCCTTCCTCCGGCAGCAGCGGCCCGGCCCCCAGGGCTGCTGCCTCTCCCTGGCCGACTACGTCGCGCCGGTCGGATCGGGCCTGGCCGATCACCTCGGCGCCTTCGTCGTCACCGCCGGGCTGGGCGTCAGCGATCTGGTCACCGCCTACGAGGCCGCCGGCGACGACTACGACGCGATCATGGTGAAGGTCCTGGCCGATCGCCTGGCCGAGGCCTTCGCCGAGCTGCTCCACGAGCGGGTCCGCCACGAGTGGTACGCCCGCGGGGAGGAGCTGCCCACCAGCGAGCTGATCGCCGAGCACTACCGCGGCATCCGCCCGGCCATCGGCTACCCCGCCTGCCCCGATCACTCGGAGAAGCAGAAGCTCTTCGAGCTCCTCGCCCCCGAGGAGATCGGCGTCGAGCTCACCGAGAACGGTGCGATGAGCCCCGCCGCCAGCGTCTGCGGCCTCTACTTCCAGCACCCCGAGGCCCGCTACTTCAACGTCGGGCTGGTGGGTGAGGATCAGGTCCAGGACTACTCGGCGCGCAAGGGCCGCTCGATCCAGGAGACCGAGCGGTGGCTGGCGAGTAATCTCGGGTATGAGCCTCGGTCGCCCTTGAAGGCGACGGCGGGCTGAGGCGTCTCGTTCACGTCCACGTACACGTCCACGTACACGGGTTCTCCCGTGGGCCTTGGGTGAGGGTGCAGCGAGCCCTCGGAAAGGCCGTGTACGTGGACGTGTGCCGACGGACCCGGGAATGTGAGGGGCCCAGAGCGGTTCGATCCCATGTGGTAGAATCGAAGCCATGAGAAGAATCCCTCTCCTCCCCGGCCTCCTCGCCCTCGGCGGGGCGATCGTCGGCGGCGCGATCCTCGGCAGCCGCCTGGCGAGGAAGCTCCGTCGCCAGACCTGGGAGGCGCGGCCGGGACGTAGCCCGGAGCGGCCCTGGCGGGTCACCGACTTCGACGAGGTCGAGGAGGTGATCGGCGGGACCCGCTGCCACTGCGGCGGCGTCCTCGAGTCGCCGCAGGGGGCCTCCGAGCTGGAGCCGGAGGGCACCATGCGGGTCGCGCGCTCTCGCTGCCAGCAGTGCGGATCGGAGCACGAGCTCTACTTCGATCTGCGCGAGGTGCGGCACTGAAAACCGGCTACGAGCTGTGAGCTGCGGGCTGCGAGCTCGCAACCAGTTCGAAGCTCGTAGCTCGCGGCCGACGCCCCGGGCGTCGGGATCAGCCCGCAGCCACGAGCGCGGCGTCCCCGTCCGCCGAAGTGGTGGCGGTGCCGTACTCTCTGCGCGGCGGCGGCAGGCTGTTCGCCAGCACCCGGCCGTTCGCGATGGCCACGATCTCGCCCTCCATCAACGGCTGCCAGGGCTCGTCCGAGAGCGGGCGGCTGGCGATCAGCACCACCTCCTGGCGGGCGGTGTCGGTGCGGATCTTCGCGCCCTCGAGCTCGTGCACGGTGGGCTCGGTGCAGGTGCGCCGCAGCAGGTGCAGCCCCGGGGCCACGATCGAGCCGTCCTCCTGGGTGCGCCGGTGGCCGTGGGCGAAGAGCACGTCGCCGTCGCTGTAGAGGAAGTTCGCCGGACCCAGCCGGCTGATGCGGTGCGCGAAGGTGCTCACCACCTCCAGGCGATCGGCCAGGGGTGGCAGGCCCTGCACCCGCCGCCAGAGCCCGCGCATCTCACCCATCAGGGTGCAGAAGGCCTGCTCCGAGTCCGTGTCGCCCAGGGGGAGGTAGGCGTCGAGGCGCCGCCACGGCTGCCGGCGCAGGTTCTCGAGGTTGCCGTTGTGGGCGAAGACGTGGAGGCGGCCGCCGAGCTCCCGGGCGAAGGGCTGAGTGTTGCGCAGGGTGCGCGCGCCCATGGTCGCCTTGCGGATGTGGGAGATCACCAGGTTCGAGCGCAGGTCGTGGTGCTCGACGAAGCGGGCACACTCGCTGTGCGCGGCGGCCTCGCTCTCCCGCAGGATCTGGGCGTCGGGCCCCTCGAAGAAGGCGATCCCCCAGCCGTCGGCGTGCGGTCCGGTCGCGCCCCCGCGCCTCGAGAAGGTCTCGAAGGAGAGGTTCACGTTGACCGGGCGCCGGGCGCTCGCTGCGAAGAGCTCACACATGGGAATCGAGGGGGGATCTCCTGGGGCAGAGGACACGAGCAGGCGCAGGAGCGGGGGTAAACCCGTAGGTCCCCGGCGACCCTCGGATCGAACTCCCGGTCCACCGTGCAAGCACGGGGCCGCTTCCTCAAAAGGGGCCCTCGCTACCCGGTCAGAGCCACCACCCCGCAGGATCGATGCATCTTCTGCGAGATCCCCGGGGGTCCCCGCGTAAAAAACGCAGCGAAACCCCTCTATCCCGGTGCAAATACTGAAGGATCTCGCGCCCGGGTCCGTCGCAGTGCGTCAAGGAATCGCCGGGTGGGAGGCGCTCTCCTCGAGCGCGCGGCGGCGGCGGCGCACCGCCTTGCGCAGGGTCTCGAGCGCCTCGCCTCGCTGGTCGTAGAGGCGTCGCGGCTTGCGCCGGCCCTGCTTGCTGGAGAAGAGCGCGCTGACCAGGAAGGGGACCACCGCCGTCATGTCGCAGTGGACGTACTGGCTGCCCCGGGCCACGGCGTCGGCGCTGACCTTGCCCCAGGTGTGTCCCTCGCCGGCGGGGCAGGAGGAGAGGGCGCCGTTGTCGACCGGATCGACGCAGAACTGCAGGTCGATGTCGAAGCCCCGCGCCGGGACCTGGAGGATCTGGTCGAGGGTGGGCTCGCCCTGGAGGGTGTAGTTCTTGGGCACGCCGCCGCCGAAGATCCAGACCGCCGCCTTGCCCGAGGCGGTCTGCCGGACGTGGTGCTGCAGCGCCGCCATCTCGAAGACGTCCTCGGCCAGATCGATCTCCAGCTTGAAGTCGTCCGGGTAGAGCTGCCGCAGCTTCACCACGTTGAGGAAGATCGAGCCGTCCTGCACCGCGCCGACGAAGATGGGCACCCGCTTCGCGTAGCAGGTGGAGAGGAGCGAGGGGCGCTCGACCCCCAGGACCTTCTCGACCTCGTGGAGGGCCTTGCCGAGGAGGAAGTGCAGCTCGGGGGTGGTCATCTTCCGCTGGAACTCGGGGCGCATGAGGATCGCCGAGAAGAGGCGATCGGTGTCGAGGAGGGTCTCCTCGACGAAGCCCAGGTCGTAGATGCGGATCACCCGGGCCAGGCGGTAGGCGAGATCGCCGCCCTCGGGATCGACCTCGCGGATGCGGTGCCCGATGACCCGGTGGGCGTCGTGGTAGAGGTTCGCGCCGGTGGTGGTCAGGCAGGAGACGACGCCGCGCTCGATCAGCGGGATGATCACGCTCTGGTGGAAGCCCGCCGGCGTCATGGCCCCGGAGAGGGTGAGGAAGATCGCGTGGTCCTCGGCCATGCTGCGCTCCATCAGCCGGTAGGCGTCGCGCACCTGACGGCCGACGAAGGCCGGGAAGGCGTGCTCGAGGAGGTCGAGGGGACGCTCCTTGCCGGTGATCGGCCGGGGGTCGACCTCGGGGGCGCGGGCGAAGTGGCGCTCGAGGGTGCGGGTGCTGTGCTTGGGCTTGGTGGGGTCCTTGCGCGTGGCCATGGCGTTCTCCTTCTTCCCCGGGGCTCATAGCACGAGAGGCCTCGTCCCACCCACGAAAGGAAAGTTGACCGGGGCCGATACCGCGCTAGCGTCGAGGCGTGCCCCCGACCAAACCAGAGCGCCCCGTGGAGAGGAGCTGGCTGGACCAGATCACTCGGAGCCCCGGCCTCGACGAGGCCATCGCGTCCTTCGTGGGATCGATGGCCTTCCTGCGCCGGATGGGGCTCGCCGACGAGGAGATCCGGCGCCTCTGCCAGCAGGATCCCGGGAAGTCGCCCCGCTAGTCCACAAACCGGCGAAGCCTGTCCGACCGGGATAGACTCGCGGATCGAAGTGGTTCTCTGGCGACATCCGCCCACCCGGTCGAGGTGGGCGCTCCTCTTCCTCGCCGCCCTGCTCGCCGGGGCGCCGCAGGCGCGCGCCCTGGCCGAGGTGGCCGAGGCCCTCTCGCCGGCCGAGGCGGCCGAGGGGTGGCAGCCCTGGACGGAGGAGGAGCAGCACGAGGAGGAGGACGAGGCGCCGAGCGATCCCGGCGGCCTGAAGGTGGCCTCGGCCGCCCCGGGCGAGCGGCCCCTCCACCTGAGCGCGCCGCCCCTCCTGCGGGTCGCGCAGGGCGAGGTCGTGGACCTCGGCGCCCTCTACCACTCGCGCTACCGCTTCCGGATGAACATGGCCTACGGCGCCGCGGGGGTGACCGCCGCCGGCATCCTCCCCTTCTCGGCGGCGGTGGCCCTCCACGAGATCTGGCCCTGCGGGGGGCGCGACTGCATCAGCGTGACCACCGCGATGGGGCTCTTCGGCCTGGGGGGCCTCTCCCTCTTCCTGATCGGCGCTGGCGCGATGGCCCACTGGTCCACCGTGGCGGCCCACGCCCTCTACGATCCGAAGGCGCCCGCCGGCGCGATCTGGATGGGGCGGACCGCCTTCGTCCTCTGGGCGATCTCCGAGGTCCTGCTCACCCTCGCCATCGTCGGGCCGGGCGCCGGGCTCTTCTGGGCCGGCACCCTCTTCGGCTTCTTCTCGATCCCCTTCGCCATCGGACAGATGGTCTCGACAACCCTGCGCCGCCGGGATCGTGATCCCGGCACCCGGATCGCGGGCTGGCCGGTCGCGCCGGTCCCCCTCGCTCAGTGGAGACTCGCACCATGAGGCGCCGCTTCCCTCTCCCCCTCTTCCTCCTTCCCCTGCTGCTGATCGCCTGCTCGGCGGCCCAGACGCCGCAGCAGCCGGAGGGCGGGCTCGCCCCCGGGGAGCTCACCCTCTTCTTCACCACCGACGAGCACGGGCACATCGCCGCCCGCGAGAAGGACGGGCGGGTGCTCTCGGGCGCCGCGAACCTCGCCGGGCACCTGAAGGAGGAGGGCTTCTCTCCCGACGCGCCCGGGATGCTGCTGCTCTCGGGGGGCGACAGCTGGACCGGCCCGGCGGTCTCGGCCTTCTTCCAGGGGGAGTCCACCGTCGAGATCTTCGACGCCCTGGGCTACGACGCCGCCGCGCTGGGCAACCACGACTTCGACTTCGGGCAGGCCGTCCTCGCGAAGCGCCTGGCGCAGGCCCACCACCCGATCGTCTCGGCCAACGTGCTCACCGCCGAGGGGGAGCCCCTCCCCGGGATCGCGCCCTACCAGCTCCTCGAGACCGGCCCCACGAAGGTGGGCATCCTCGGCATCTCCTATCCCGGCACCCCGCGGATCTCGGTGCCCGAGAACGTCGCGGGCCTGACCTTCGGCCCGGCGCTCGCCGCCCTCGAGGCCAACGTCCCGAAGATGCGCGAGGAGGGCGCCCAGGTGGTGGTGGTGCTCACCCACATGTGCGGGCCCGCCCTCCTCGAGCTGGCCCCCCGGGCCGCCGAGCTGGGGGTGGCGGTGATGTTCGGCGGCCACTGCCACGAGCGGGTGGTCGCCCGGAAGGACGGGGTGCTGGTGGTCGAGGGAGGCCACTACCTCGAGCAGCTCCACCGGGTGGACCTGAAGGCGAACCCGGAGACCGGCGCCTTGGTGGACGCCGAGGTCGAGGAGATCGCGCTCTCCTATCCCGCCGGCGGGAAGAACCCGGTCACCCCCGATCCGGCGATCCAGGCCACCGTCGATCGCTGGACGAAGAAGATCGACGAGCACCTCGGCAAGGTCATCGGCCACACCGAGAGCGGCATCGAGGTCGGCGCCGGGATGTACGCGATGGTCACCGACGCCTGGCTCGGGGCCTACCCGCGGGCCGACATCGCCCTCTCGAACACCGGCGCCTTCCGGCAGAACATCCCGCCGGGGCCCATCACCCTGGCGGACGTGGTGGCGGTGCTGCCCTTCGAGAACTCGCTGGTGGTCACCGAGATCAGCGGCGCCGAGCTCCTCGAGAACCTCGCCTGCTGCGGCGGCGCCGTGGCGGGGCTGACCTACGAGCTGCAGGAGGGGGAGATCCGGGCCCGCCTCTCCGACGGCTCGCCGCTGGACCCCGGGGCGCGCTACCGCGTGTTGATCAACTCCTTCATGTACGGCGGCGGCGACGGCTACCTCTTCGGCAAGCAGGATCCGGACGCCGAGGACACCTCGATCCACTGGCGCGATCCGGTCATCGGCTGGATCCAGCGGGCCCAGACCTCGAAGGAGAAGCCGCTGGAGCAGCTCCTCGAGGATCGCACCCGCTTCCGGCCGCTGCCGCGGCCGACGGAAGGCGCGCCGGCGGAGTAGGGCCAAAGAAGAACGCCCCCTCCCCGGCGCGGGGAGAGGGCGTGGTGGGCGCGGGTTCAACCGTGACGCGCGCCCCCCAAGGAACTCCTTCTAGTAGGCGATCGCCGCGGCCTCCGCGGCCTGGGTCTTCACCAGGCTGCCGACCTTCTCGTCGAAGCTGTCGGCGCTCTTCTCGGCGTTCTCGGCCAGCCACTTCTCGCGCTTGGAGGCCAGGTCCTTCATCTCGGACTGGATGCGCTTGCGGTCCTCGGACTTCTTCTTGAGGTGCTCCTTGCGCTCCTTCACCGACAGCTCCTTGAGCTCCTCGGGCAGCTCGGCGGTCTTGGCGAGCTCGCCGTCGACGGCGTCGTCGCCGAAGTCGAAGGCGGTGACCAGGTCGGCCTTCGCGGCGGGCGCCGGGGCGGCCGGGGCCTTGGCGCGAGCCCGGAAGATGGCGCGCTCGGCGGAGGCGAAGCCGCCGCCGCTGCCGGCGGTGGTGGCGGCGGAGTCGAGGGCCGCGACGGCCTCCTCGCGCTTCGCCTTGCTGCCCTTCATCACGTAGGTCTTGTCCATCTCACCCGAGAGGCGGGCCAGGTCGGCGTCGAAGGGGGTGGCCACGGCCAGCATCCCGCCGGTCTGGCTGATGGTCAGGAACTCACCGCCGCCCAGGGAGGCGATCTGGGTGAAGTGGGTGCCGGTCTCGTCCCAGGTGCCGCAGCGGATGGTGTTGACGATGATGCCCTTGTTGGAGGCCCGGGTGACGGTCTTCTGGTAGGAGGGCACGTCCTGGTAGTCGTTGTGGGGCGGGGCGTCGCCGACCAGGAAGACCACCCGCAGGGCCCGGGTCTCCTTGTTGCTCCACTCGATCTTCTCGACCGCGTCGTGCAGCGCCTGGTTGACGTTCTCGGGGCCGTCGCCGCCGCCGTCGGCGTTCAGCGCGAAGAGGTCCTTGTAGACCGCGTCGAGGTCGCCGGTGAGCTGGCTGACCTTGGTCACGTAGGCGTCGCCCTTGTCGCGGTAGGCCACCAGGCCGACCCGGATCTCGGGGGTGGGCTTGCCCTTGGCCACCTCGTTGACGATGGACCAGATCTTCTGCTTCGCGCCGGCGATCAGGCCGCCCATCGAGCCGGTGGTGTCGAGGGCGAAGACCATCTCGACCCGGGGGCGCTGGGTCTTCTCACGGGCCTGGGCGACCACCTTGGCGCCGCTCTCGTCGCGGTCGGCGCGGGCCGGGGTCTCCGGGGTGGCGGTGGTCACGAAGCCGCCGGAGATCAGGACGACGGCGAAAGCGGTCAGGGTTCGGCGCAGGATGGACATCTTCGGGCTCCTTCGAGAGGGGGGTTCGTTGGATTCCCCTCTCGATACGGATCTGCGCGGAATTGGATCTAACGCATTGTCGAAGAGGCGCCGCCGCGTATCATGCGCCGGTGGCAAGCGCGCAAACCCTCGTGATCATTCATGGTGGCGGCGAGATGGGCTCGGCGGTGGGCCACGCCCTCCACCGGGAGGGTTATCGCCTGCTCGTCCTCGACCGGCCCCTGCCCGGCGCCCTGCGCCTGGGGGTGGCCTTCTGCGCGGCGGCGGTGGCGCCCGGGGGGGTGCTGGAGGTGCAGGGGGTCGAGGTGGTCCACGCGGCCGATCCGGACGCCATCGAGGCGGCCTGGGCGGCGGGGCGGGTGGCCCTCTTCACCGGGGATCCCGCGGCGCTCTCCTACCGCCCGGCGGTGCTGATCGACGCCCGGATGCGCCAGCTCACCGAGCCCCTGCAGCACCTCGCGCCGGGCGGCCCCCACGTCCTGGGCATCGGCCCGGGCTTCACGGTGGGGGAGGACTGCCACCAGATCCTGGAGTCGAACCGGGGCCCCGCCCTGGGCCGGGTGATCCAGGAGGGCAGCGCGGAGGCCCACACCGGGGTGCCGGGCGAGGTCCAGGGCCTGCGCCAGGAGCGCATCCTGCGCTCCCCGGTGGCCGGGGTCCTCGAGCGCCGGGTCGAGCTCGGGGCCTTCGTCGAGGCCGGCGAGGTGGTGGCCCGGGTGGGCGGCCAGGACGTCACGAGCGGCGTCGCCGGCATGGTGCGGGGGCTCAAGCTCGATGGCGTGAGGGTGGGCGCGGGCCACAAGATAGGGGACGTGGATCCCCGGCGGGACCGGTCCCTGCTGCAGACCCTCACCGACAAGGCCGAGGCGCTGGGCCGGGCAGCCTGCACGGCCCTGGAACTTGCCGGGATATCGCCCCAGAATCAGCCGACCGCTTCGGAGTGATCGCCTCTCTCGGCGGACCTCCCCATTCTCGAAGGACAACCCCAAGGAGTCGAAGGATGTACCTGCGCCTGGAGAAGTACCATCGACCCGAGACCGTCGAGGCCGCCCTGCGCCTCCTCGAGGACGGCGGCGGGAAGGCCGCCCTCCTCGGCGGCGGGACCGACCTCAACGTCCATGGCCACGAGCACCTGGTCGAGGTCATCGACCTGCAGGCGCTGGGGCTCGGCGGGATCAGCCGGGAGGGCGACGTCCTGCGCCTCGGCGCCAGCCTCACCCTCGGCCAGCTGCGCCGGGCGGCCGAGCTCGAGGGCGAGCACTTCACCGCCCTGCGCCAGGCGGCGGCCGCCTTCGCGGTGAAGGGCATCCAGAACCGGGCGACCCTCGGCGGCCGGATCATGGTCGACCGCGCCGATCAGGACCTCCCGCCGGCCCTCGCGGCCCTCGGCGCGCGGCTCGTGCTGCGGCGCCTCTCCGGGGGCGCGGTCGTCGAGGAGACCCTCGACTATCCCCTGGGCGACGCGCGGGCGGCGCTGGAGGGCGCCCTCCTCGTCGCCGTGCTCCTGCCGGTGGCCCCGGGGGCGAGCGCCCTGCGCCGCTTCGGCCGCAGCGCGGTGGATCGTCCCCTGATGAGCGTCGCCGCGGCGGTCTCCGGCGAGACCGTGCGGATCGCCGCCAACCTCCAGGGGCCCGGCGCGGCGGATCTGAAGCGCTTCGAGCTGACCGAGCAGCTGGCCGCGGCCTGGCTCGCGGCCCGGCCGGCGGACTGGCGGGACCAGGCCCGGGGGAGCCTGCTCATCGAGGCCGCGGCCTTCGAGGATCCCTGGGCCAGCGGTGAGTACCGGAAGGATCTCTGCGCCACGCTGGCCCTGCGGGCCCTGGCCGCCGTGCTCGGCGAGGAGGAGGTGGCATGAAGATCTCCCTGACGGTGAACGGCCTCCCGGTCTCCTGGGAGTGTGAGCCCCACGAGTTCCTCACCGAGGTGTTGCGGCGCGAGGGCCTCATCGGCACCAAGCGCGGCTGCGAGCAGGGCGACTGCGGCGCCTGCGCCGTGCTCCTCGACGGCGTCGAGGTGCCCAGCTGCATCGTGCTGGCCGCCCAGGCCGACGGTCACGAGGTGCTCACCATCGAGGGCCTGGGGAGCTTCGACGCGCCCCACCCGATCCAGCGGGCCTTCGTCGACGAGACCGCCATCCAGTGCGGCTACTGCACGCCGGGGATGGTCATCGCCACCAAGGCGCTGCTCGACGAGAACCCCACGCCCGAGGTCGGCGACGTGCGGGAGACCCTGGCCGGGCACGTCTGCCGCTGCACCGGCTACGTGAAGCCCATCAAGGCGGTGCTCACCGCCGCCGAGAAGATGAGGGCAGAGTGATGAACGATCGCAGGAAGATCCCCGAGGGCTGGGACACCGGCGCCGAGAGCATCGACTCGCAGGACGACTTCAAGGTCGTGGGCCACAGCCCCGAGCGGGTCGACGCCCTCAAGCTCGCCCTGGGCAAGGGCACCTACGCCGACGACGTCGACCTGGACGGGATGCTCTACCTCAAGGTGCTCTGGAGCCCCCACGCCCATGCCATCATCAAGTCCATCGACACCAGCAAGGCGGAGGCGGTGCCGGGGGTCGAGCTGATCCTCCACCACGGCAATGTCTCGCGGATCCCCTACACCACCGCGGGCCAGGGGCACCCCGAGCCCTCGCCCTACGACATCTTCATCTTCGACAGGAAGGTGCGCTGGGTGGGCGACCGGGTCGCCTGCGTGGCGGCGACCTCCGAGCGGGCCGCCGCCCGGGCCGTCGAGCTGATCGAGGTCGAATACGAGCTGCTCGAGCCCATCTTCGACTCGCGCCGCTCCGCGGACGAGGGCGCGCCGGTGCTGCACGACCAGCCCGAGGCGACGGGTCTGCCCGACTACGAGAAGGACCGGAACATCGCCGCCCAGATGCTCGTCGAGCACGGCGACATGGAGAAGGCCTTCGCCTCGGCCGACCTCGTGCTCGAGCGCGAGTACTCGGTGCCCTACCAGGCCCACTGCTGCCTCGAGCCTCACGTCGCCCTGACCTGGCTCGACGAGGACAACCGGCTGGTGGTGCGGGTCGCCACCCAGGTGCCCTTCCACAGCCGGCGCATCCTGGCCCGGATCCTCGAGATCCCCCTGAACCGGATCCGGGTCATCAAGCCCCGGATCGGCGGCGGCTTCGGCGGCAAGCAGGAGATCCTCCTCGAGGATCTGCCGGCGCTGGTCACCCTGCGCACCGGCAAGCCCGCGCGGCTGATGCACACCCGCTCCGAGGAGTTCTGCTCCTCGCGCACCCGGCACCCGCAGCGGCTGCGCTGGAAGACCGGGGTGATGAAGGACGGCACGATCGTCGCCCAGGAGCTCGAGGTGCTGGCGAACACCGGCGCCAACGGCGCCCACGCCCTGACCGTGCAGAGCTGCACGGCGGGCAAGACTCTGCCCCTCTACGACGCCGAGGCCTACCGCTTCATCATGAAGACGGTCTACACGAACCTCCCCCCCGGCGGCGCCTTCCGCGGCTACGGCGGTCCCCAGGGCTTCATGGCCATGGAGACCCACATGGACGAGGTCGCCGACAAGCTCGGCATGGACCCCATCGCCTTCCGGCGGATGAACGTCATCGCCCCGGGGCACGACAACGTGCTGGCCAAGAGCCTGGGCGAGGGCAAGGAGGGGCCGCCCCAGCGCATCCGTTCCAACGCCATCCAGGAGTGCATCGACCGCGGCGCAGCGGCCATCGGCTGGGAGCGCCGCGACTCGCTGGATCGCGACGGCCCGATCAAGCGGGGCATGGGCATGACCTGCCTGATGCACGGCTCGGGCATCCCCGGCGTCGACATGGCCTCGGCCCGGATCAAGCTCAACGAGGACGGCTCCTTCAACCTCCACGTCGGCGCCACCGACATCGGCACCGGCAGCGACACCATCCTCTCGCAGATCGCCGCCGAGGCGCTCTCGGTGCCGCTGGACAAGATCGTCATCTACTCGAGCGACACCGACCACACCCCCTTCGACACCGGGGCCTACGCCTCCTCGACGACCTTCATCTCGGGTCAGTCGGTGAAGAAGGCCGCCGAGGGCGCGGGCCGTCAGCTTCGCGAGGCGGCCCTCGAGATGTGGCGGGTCCACGGCAAGGAGAAGAAGCTGGACGACCTGCGCCTGGAGGACGGGCACGTGCGCGCGGCCGACGGCGACTCGATCAGCTACGCCGACATCTGCCTCTCGACCTTCTACGAGCACGATCAGCACCAGATCCAGGACCACGGCTCGCACATGACCTTCGAGTGTCCGCCGCCCTTCTCGGCGCACTTCTGCGAGGTCGAGGTCGACACCGAGACCGGCGGCGTGAAGCTGCTCAAGTACGTCGCCGCGGTCGACTGCGGGGTGGCCATCCACCCGGCCAGCGCGGAGGGGCAGACCGAGGGCGGCGCGGTGACCTCCATGGGCTACGCCCTCTCCGAGGACTACATCTTCGACGAGAAGGGCAAGCTGCTCTCGGACAGCTTCGGCGACTACAAGCAGTTCACCGCCCTGGACGCCCCCGACTTCGAGACCATCCTGGTGAAGTCCTTCGAGCCCGCCGGCCCCTTCGGGGCGAAGTCGGTCTCCGAGATCCCCGCCGACGGCCCCGGGCCGACCATCGCCAACGCCATCGCCAACGCCATCGGCATCCGCTTCCGCGACCTGCCGATCACCCCCGAGAAGGTGCGCCGGGCCTGGCTCGACCAGCAGTCGTCCGGAGAGTGAAAACATGACCGCTCCTGTCCGCTTCGCCCGCGCTCGCCTGCTCCTCCCCATCGCGAAGGGGAGGCGCGACGAGCGCATCGAGGACGGCTACGTGCTCTGGCAGGGTGACCGCCTGCTGGAGGTCGGCGCCTACTCCGACGAGCTCGGCGCCCGCCTGCTCTCCGAGCACGGCTCGCTCGCGGTGCTCGGGGGCGGGACGGCCACCACGGCCGAGGGGCTCGTCCAGCACGACGCGGTGATCGTGCCGGGCTTCGTGAAGGCCCACGGCCACGATCACGAGTCGCCGATCATCGGGCTGACCCGCGACGTGCCGCTCACCGCCTGGCTCGACGGGGCGGTGAACCTCTTCACCCGCTTCCTCGACGAGCAGGGCGTCGAGCTCGAGCGGGAGCTGGGCGTCAACGCTCACGAGCTGACCTACCTGAAGGCCAAGGCCGACGACCTCTACTACGGCATCACCTCGGCCATGACCCACCACTGCAACTTCTCGAAGTACCGGGTCGACGAGCTGGCCAGCGCCTCGCGCAAGGCCGGGACCCGGATCATCATCGCGGTGGGCGGCCAGGACCGGAACTACTACGAGAAGATCCTCGACACCCCGGCCCAGGCGCTGAAGCGCCTCGACGAGGGCGTGGCGAAGCACGGCGGCGATCCGCGCACCGCGGTGATCCCCGGCCCCGACCAGCTCTTCTCCAACGGCCCGGAGATGCTCGAGGAGCTGAAGGCCTGGGCCCGGGCGAACGGGACCCTGCTGCACTGCCACTCCTCCGAGGAGAAGGGCACCACCGAGTGGTTCCGGAAGGAGTACGGCCAGACCCCGGTGCAGTACGCCGAGTCGATCGGCATCCTCGACGAGAGCACCGTGCTGGCCCACCAGGTGCAGACCACCGACGAGGACCTGCGGATCCTCGCGGACACCGGCACCCGGATCGTCCACAACCCGCTGGCCAACACCATCCTCGGCTCGGGGATGCCGCCGATCATGGAGATGCTCGAGGCGGGCATCCCGGTGGCGATCTCCACCGACGGCTCGGGCAGCGCCGACAACCAGAACATCCTGGCGGCCGCCCGCCTGGCCTCGCAGTACCAGAAGGCGCTGCACCGCCGGGCCGAGAACCTGCCGGCCCAGCAGGTGCTGGAGATGATCACGATCGACGCGGCCGAGATGCTGCGGATCGACGCCGGCTCCCTCGAGCCGGGCAAGGCCGCCGACCTGGTCCTCATCGACCTGACCCGCCCCAACCTCACGCCCACCCGCAAGGTGAACGTCGTCGAGAACCTCATCTGGGCGTCGGACGGCAGCGAGGCGCGCTGGGTCGTCGCCGGCGGCGAGGTCGTGAAGGACGACTACCGCCTCACGACCCTCGACGTGGCCGAGATCAGCGAGAAGATCACCCTCCTCGCCGAACGCCTCGACGTCTACCGTGGCCAGGCCGAGGAGATCCGGGGCACCGGCGTCAACCGCTGACGCCGGATGATAGGCTGATCCCGGGCTCGAGCCTCTCCGGGAGGGATCATCGGTGCTGGGGGGTGCTGGGGGGTGCTGGGGGTGCCGGTGCTGAGTGCCCGGTGCTGGGTGCGGTGCGGTGCTGGGTGCCAGGCACTTAGAGGGGCACCTTGGAGGAGGGCATTGGAGTTCGGGTCGAGCGAACGGCGTTCCACTCCTGGTGTCAGCCAGCCACCGCGCGATTGAGGGGGCCCTCGGAACATCATCGAGGGCGGGCGGCTGTTCCGAGGTGGAGTGACCGGCGCCGCTGGCGGCCCAGGGTCGAGTACCGATGGTTCCAGCTACGATTGAGCACCGGAACGTGGAACCCCGGTGGGACGAAGACCTATGCGGTTGCGTCGGCGGGAAAGGCAATCACCTGAGTGTGATCCGGAAAACCGAGGGAAGGCAGGTCGATGAAGTTCCGTTCCGCCGCAGCGCGATAGGCTTCCACGAAGGCCCGATAGGCCTCCTTGAACGTCCGTCGGCCCTCGGGGGTCGCGGAGTGGCAGAGCGGAGCAGGACCCTGCTTCAGTCGCCGCGGTTGGTGGTGAGGGGGTTTGCGAAGCGATGCGAGAGCCTTCTTGCTCCGGCGGGGATCATCGACGAAGGCAATGGCCACGTCCTCGACGAGCTCTCGGTTGAGGTGTCGTTGCTGCTCCACGGTGAGGTCACTCCAGCACGGGAGGGGATCCACGATAAGTGCGTGGAACGAGGTAAAGTCCTTCTCACTGGGCGGCCTCCGTCTGAGCCTTTGCGCCAGGTACAGGGCGGTGCGGTCGATCCGGATTCCCTCGAGCGGTGCGCCCCGGGTCAGGGCTTCGACGGCATTGAGGCCTGGCCAGAGGGCTGGATGGGCGACCAACCCCTCTTTGCAGCCATGCTCATAGAGATAACGCATACGATCGCGGAGGCTCGCCTCATCGGTGATCGAGATGGATCGGTATCGGCGCCCCCAGAACGGCCCTCTCCAGGCATGCAGCCGGCCAGCCTCTCGGGCGATGCTCCCCATGACGAAATTCATGAACCGCGAGAGGGTGCGAGGGTTCGCAGCTGCGATCAGCATATGAAAGTGGTTCGACAGGAAGACGAAGTTGTAGATTCGAACCCCGTGT
Organism: Deltaproteobacteria bacterium; assembly: GCA_029210625.1. Taxonomy (NCBI): domain Bacteria; kingdom Pseudomonadati; phylum Myxococcota; class Myxococcia; species Deltaproteobacteria bacterium. The sequence continues at coordinate 66,870 of JARGFU010000026.1, forward strand.
CGTTGTTTTCCGACGGCCAGAATGCCGGCGATCAGGGCGTTGAGACGTTTCGACGGCCTCAAAAGAAACCGGCCCTGGATGGTTCTGGCCGTGACTTCGACGGCTTGCCAGGATTCCGCATATCGAAGGGGGCGTCCCATGCCATGCGTCTCCAAGCAAACAAGAGGCCAGGCCTCCGTGGGCCGGATTCGGGCTGGTCGGAGACCGCAGGTTGCTCGGGAGGGTCAGAAATCGGGACTACCAGTCCAGAAACCGGGCCGGTTCACCTCGTCGAGCCGCGCGAGCCGATTGCCCCTCAGGGAGGTTTCTACTAAGTGCCTGGCACCTTTCGGGTAAGGTTGATCGGGATGGTGTCGAGGCGTGGTTGGTGGTGGGTT
>JARGFU010000027.1 GCA_029210625.1 Deltaproteobacteria bacterium
GGACGACGACGAGGACTCCGACGACGACGAGGACTCCGACGCCGACGAGGACTCCGACGACGACGAGGACTCCGACGACGACGAGGGCTCGGACGACGACGAGGGCTCGGACGACGACCGGGAGACCGCCGGCGAGGCCAGCGCCACCGAGGACGCTCGAGAGGGCTCCGCGGAAGAGGGTGAGGACCGTGCGGCCGCGTCCGCCGACTCGGAGCCCCGCCGGGGCCGCTCGCGGGGTCGACGGGGTCGTCGCTCCCGGGGCCGGGACCGGTCCCCGGAGTCCGGTGAGGGCGAGCCCGCCGAGGCGAAGGCCGAGGCCGGCAAGGACGGGGCCGGCGCCCGGGACAAGAAGAACGAGCGCGAGGACCGGGAGGAGGACGACGGCAACGACGACCGCGGTCGCCGGGGCCGGGGCCGCCGCCGGGGCCGCACCTCCGAGCGCCGCGCCCGCAGCGGCGAGGCTCGCCGGGACCGCCGGGACCGTCGCCGGGTGAAGCGAGCCAAGATCGAGGAGCTGATCAAGGAAGGCGACGAGCTCATCGTTCAGGTCTCCAAGGCCCCCATCGGCTCGAAGGGCGCCCGGATCACGACCCACGTCTCCCTCCCCGGACGCCACCTGGTCTTCATGCCCACGGTGGATCACGTCGGCATCTCGCGCCGCATCGCCTCCGACAAGGAGCGCCGCCGGCTGCGAGAGACCATCGAGGAGCTGCGTCCGCCCGGGACGGGCTTCATCGTGCGCACCGTCGCGGACGGTGTGGATCGGGACAAGGCGCGGACCGACGCCCGCTTCCTGCTCGACCTCTGGGCCGACATCAACAAGCGCAAGGAGCGGATCAGCGCCCCGGCGCTCCTCCACCCGGACCTCGACCTCATCCTGCGCTCGACGCGCGACCTCTTCAGCGGAGAGGTCGACAAGCTGATCATCGACGACCGGACGGCCTACGAGCGCGTGCGGTCCTTCGTCGAGAAGCACATCCCGGCGCTCCTCGATCGCCTCGAGTTCTACGAGGGCAAGGAGCCGATCTTCGATGCCTACGGGATCGAAGACGAGCTGAAGCGGGCTCAGCAGCGGAAGGTGTGGCTGAAGAGCGGCGGCTACCTGATCATCGATCAGGCCGAGGCGCTCACCGCCATCGACGTCAACTCGGGCCGCTACATCGGCAAGAAGGACCTCGAGGAGACGATCACCAAGATCAACATCGAGGCGGCGGACGAGGTCGTCTATCAGCTCCGCCTGCGCAACCTCGGTGGCATCATCATCATCGACTTCATCGACATGGAGAAGTCGTCCAACCGGGAGAAGGTCTACCGGGCCCTCGACAAGGCGCTGCGCTCCGACAAGGCGAAGACCAACATCCTGAAGATCTCCGATCTCGGCCTGGTCGAGATGACCCGCAAGCGGGTCCGCGAGTCCCTCACCCGGATGATGCACGAGGCCTGCCCCTACTGCGACGGCCGAGGCATGGTGCGGACCACCACGACGGTGGCCTACGAGGTCCTGCGCGACGTCATGCGTGAGGCCGCCCATCGCAAGGGCAACTCGGTCTTCGTGAACTGCAGCAAGGACGTCGCCGCGCTCCTCACCACCGTCGAGCGCGACGCGCTCGGTCACACGATGGAGCGCTGCGGCAAGAAGGTCATCATCCGGCCCCAGGAGGGCTACCACCGCGAGCAGTACGATCTGGTCTCGCGCAACACCGGCACCGGCGCCGCCGTGGTGAGCACCCCGGAGGAGCCCGTCGCGGCGCGCGCCTCCGGCACCTCCGAGGCCCGGGAGCGCAACAGCCGCCGTCGCCGCCGCCGCCGTGGGCGCGGGCAGAAGGGCGGGGGCGAGGCCCGGGAGAACGGGGCCGGCGGGGGCGAGGACCAGGGTGGCGAGGCCAAGTCTGGTGAGGGTGGCGGGAACAAAGCCTCGCCGCCGGCCTCGAGCGAGGCGTGAGCATGGACGAACAGGCCCGCGAGGAGCTCGAGGCGCTGCGCAAGGAGGTCCGCTTGCAGGTGAACCACGAGTTCGCCTCCATGGAAGCCTTCATCACCGAGTACGTCGCCGACCTCTCCCGCTCCGGGGTCTTCGTCCGCAGCGACGACCCCCTGCCGGTGGGGACCCGGGTCGCCCTCAAGTTCTCGGTCGTCGCCGACGAGATCGAGACCCTCGAGGGGATCGGCGAGGTCGTGCGCGTCGTCCTGCCCGGGGGGGATCGCCCCGCCGGGATGGGCGTCGTCTTCCGCGAGCTCTCCGACTACAGCCAGGATCTGATCGAGCGCCTGGTCACCGGAGGCTGATCGACGCTGGCCGGGGGTGAGGGCACCTTCCTTGGGGGGAGGCAGGCCTTCACCTACAATCGAGCGGTGAGCCGGTCTTCCCAACTCGCCTCCATCGTCGAGGTCCTGGCGGCGATCCGTCACTTCTTCGACGTCGATGTCTGGGAGCGGGACCACTCCCAGCACAAGGGGATGGTCTGGTTCCTCCTGCGGCAGCTGCAGGTGGTCCTCCTGGTCGTGAAGGGCCTGCGGGAGGACAAGATCTTCGTGCGGGCCAACGCGCTGGCCTTCGTGACCCTCCTCTCGATCGTCCCCTTCCTGGCGGTGATCTTCTCGATCTTCCAGGCCCTGGGTGGCCTCACCTCGCTGCGGGAGAGCGTGCAGAAGTTCATCTACGACAACCTCGCGGTCGGCTCCGACTCGCAGCTGGTGAGCTGGCTCGACGGCCTGATCGCGAAGTTCCACGGGGGGGCGGTGGGGGGCATCGGCGTCGCGCTGCTGCTCTACGGCTCCATCCGCCTGATGATCGCGACCGAGGCTGCCTTCGACGGCATCTGGGGGGTGCGCCGCAAGCGCTCCCTGCTCTACCGGGTGGTCGTCTACTGGAGCCTGATGACCCTCGGCCCGATCCTGCTGGCCCTGAGCCTCGCGACCACCGCGGCCCTGCGGGGCTGGCTGGGCAGCGGCACCTTCGCCGGGCTCGCCGGGCTCTTCGGGCTGGTGCCGGCGCTGCTCTCGGTGCTGGGCTTCGCGCTGCTCTACCTGATCGTCCCCAACACCCGGGTGAAGGTGAGGCACGCCCTGATCGGCGGGCTCATCGCCGGCGCGCTCTTCGAGGGCGCGAAGTGGGGCTACGCCTGGGTGGCCGCGCACCTCTTCTCCTACAACGCGCTCTACGGGTCGCTGGGGGCGATCCCGGTCTTCATCATCTGGGTGAACATCTGCTGGATCCTCCTGCTCTTCGGCTGCGAGCTGACCTTCGCGAACCAGAACGTGAACACCCTGCGCCTGGAGCAGCGCGCCCGGGACGCCTCCACCCGCACCCGAGAGATCCTGGCCGCTCGCCTCATGCTGGAGGTGGCCTCCGCCTTCCACGACGGCGGCGATCCCCCCCAGGCCGCCTCCTGCAGCGAGCGCCTCGGCGCGCCCGTCCGCCTGGTCCGGGAGGTCCTCGATCAGCTCCGGGACGCCGGGCTGGTGCGCGAGGCCCTGGCGGGGGCCACGGATTCCGGGTGGTTACCAGCCCGGGTGCTCGAGCAGATCAGCGTCGGAGACGTGGTCGGAGCGGTGCGGGGGAGCGAGCAGGACGTGTTCAAACTGACGGAAGGGCCCGGAAGTATTGAGCTAGAGGCCCTGCAGGTGCAGGCCGAGGCCCTCGCCGCGGAGAGCCTGGACAAGATCACCTATCAGGCACTGGCCAGGGACCTCCGGGAAGGCTGACCTCGGGGGCCCGGGCCGGTGGCGGGTCCCCGCTGGCCCCCGAAGAAGATTCGCTTGCAATTACATATGGTTCAAAGCTAACGTCTCTTCATTGACCCTGGCCTCCACGTGCGTATCGGGGGTCGTTTTTCGCAAGAGGGGAGCCCGAAATGCTCGGTCGGCAAGAGGAGTCGGGAGAGTAGGGCATGTTGAAGTCCGATCTCGTACACGTTCTCGTGGAAAAACGAGGGATTACCCAGAAGCAGGCCGAGCAGGCTGTCGAGGTGATCTTCGAGACCATGCGGGACGCCCTCTGTGGTGGCGAAAACATTGAAATCAGGGGCTTTGGTGCCTTCCACGTGAAGCACTACAAGGGCTACCAGGGGCGTAACCCCAAGACCGGTGAGGTGATTCCGGTCGCCCCCAAACGCGGCATCCTCTTCCGCACCGGCAAGGAGCTGCGCGAGCGGATCAACCTCCTCCTCGAGGAGGAGCTCCGGGCCGCGCGCGGTGAGCAGGCTCAGGCCGCAGGCGCCGGCGCGATGAGCGACGAGCCGGGCCACCCCGGCGACTGATCGATCCGGCCTCCCGGATCGAGCAAGGCCACACCCTCAAAGGGGTCGAGCTGCGCCCGGGATCCGGAGGGGAGCTCGAGGCGGCCGAGGGGTCGCAGGGGGAGCTCGGCCGGGAGCTCGCCGTAGGCGAGCACCTCGATCCGGGGTCCGCCCGCCGGGCGAGCCCGCAGGAGGCGCGAGAGGGCCGAGCGCAGCTCCTCCGGGGCGAGCAGGGCGACGGGGCGGGCGCCGGCGAGGCGCTCCACGCCCTCCCGGAGTGCGGTCTGCTCCTCGGGATCGAGGGCCAGGACCGGGGCGTCCTCCAGCCGGGCGAGGGCGCCCCGCAGCCGGGCGTCGGTGAGCGGATCGAGGAGGAGGCAGGGGAGCGCCCCCGCCTCGAGGAGGGGCTGCACCAGCTGTCGCCCCAGGGCTCGCCGGGCGACCTCGATGCCCTCGCCGAGCAGGCGCTCGGGCTCGACCAGGAGGAGCGCCTCGAGCAGGCGATCGAGGGGACGCAGGGGGACGCCCTCCTCGAGGAGGAGCTGCAGGACGCGGTGGAGGAGCGAGGGGCCCAGCCGCGCGCGCACCTCCTCGACGAGGGAGGGGGCCTCGCCCTCCAGGTGATCGATGAGGGCAGCGGTGTGCTGCAGGGTCAGCCACTCGCCGGCGCTGTCCGCGAGCGCGCTCTGGAGCGCGCTGACCAGGAGCCGATCGGGGGTGAGGGGGTGCAGGCCGCAGCGTCGCGCCAGCGCCTCGGCGCCGGCCTCGAGCTCGAGCGCAGCCTGGCCCCGGTGCTCGATCTCGCGTCCGTCGATGCCCAGCAGCCGGGCCTCGTCCCGCCGCAGCGGGAGGACCGCGCGCTCGGGGAGGACTCCCTCGGCGAGGAGCGCGCCGTGGAGCAGCAGCCGGTAGCGGCCCGCCGCTCCCTCGCGCAGCAGGAGGGGCGGGGGCGCCAGGCCGAGGCGGGCCTGGAGGGCGCGGCGCAGCTCTCCCGGGAGCGCCTCGTGGTCCCCGGCCGCGGTGTCCCCCAGCTCGAGCACCAGCGCCCGGGAGGCGGCCGCGCGTGGGCTCGCCGGGAGGACGGCGCCGGGAGGGGGCGCGGATCCCGGCGCGGCGGCGCGGGGCTCGGGTAGCTCGCCGTCCGGATCGAGCTCGCGGTCGCGGTCCTTGCGCCGGTAGGCGAAGCGCGCGGCGGCGCCGAGGGTGAGGGACGAGAGGAGGAAGGGGAGGAGCGGGAGCCCCGGGACGAGGCCCAGGACGACGAGGACGGTGGCGGCCAGGGCGAGGGCCCGCGGGTCGTCGACGAGCTGCCGCACGAGCTCACCGGCCGAGCCCCCCTCGCCCCCCTGGCGGGCCACGCGGGTGACGACGACGCCCGCCGCGACGGAAGCCAGGAGGGCCGGGAGCTGGGAGACCAGGCCGTCCCCGATGGAGAGGAGCGTGAAGTGCGCGGCCGCCTCACCGGGGGAGAGGCCGTGGATCCCCACGCCCACCGCGAGGCCGCCCACGACGTTGATGAGCGTGATCAGGAGCCCGGCGATCGCGTCGCCCTTCACGAACTTCATGGCGCCGTCCAGGGCACCGTAGAAGCGGCTCTCCTCCTCCAGCTGCGCCCGGCGGCGGGCACCCTCGGCCTGGCTGCAACCACCGCTGCGCAGGTCGGCGTCGATGGAGAGCTGCTTGCCGGGCAGCCCGTCGAGGGTGAAGCGCGCGCCCACCTCGGCGACCCGCTCGGCGCCGCGCGCCACCACCACCAGCTGCACCACCGTGAGGATGGCGAAGACCACCGCGCCGACGATGTGCGAGCCCCCGACGACGAAGGCCCCGAAGGCCTCGATGATCTGTCCGGCCTCGCCGCGGCCGAGGATCTGCCGGGTCGAGGAGACGTTCAGGGCGAGGCGGAAGAGGGTGGAGATCAACAGGAGCGTGGGGAAGGACGAGAGGCGGAGGGGATCATGGAGGAGGAGGGCGGTCGCGAGGAGGAGGAGCGCCAGGCCGAGGTTGAGGGTGAGCAGGAGATCGAGGAGCAGGAGCGGGAGCGGAATCAGGAGGCTGCCGACGACGAAGAGCACGCCCAGGGCAGCGAGGAGATCGAGGAGCGGCGAGGGGTTCTTCATCGAGGGGCTCCGGGAGGCGAGGGGGCGGGGGCTTTCCGTTCGCCGCCGCCAGGGGGCGGCGCGAGGCCGGCGCGGTAGACGCTGGAGAGGAGCGCGGCGACCGGGGCGAAGAGCTCGGCGGGGATCTCCTCCCCGGGATCGAGGCGCATGAGCGCGCGGGCGAGGTGCCGGTCGCGGAGCATCGGGACGCGGGCCCGGCGCGCCTCGGCCCGCACGCGGGCGGCGGCCAGGCCGGTGGCCCGGCGTCCGAGGTAGGGGAGGGCGTCCAGGTGATCGTGGTGGATCGCGACGGCGAGGTGGGTCGGGTTCAGGACGACGACCTTGGCCTCGCCCAGGGGCGGCGCGGGGGCGAGCGTCATCTGCCGGTGCCGGCCCCGGCGCTCCTGCCGGGCCCGGGGGTCGCCGGTGTCCTGGCGCGCCTCCTCGCGCAGCTCTCGATCGCTCATGCGCAGCGAGACCTGGTGGCGATGCCGGCGCCAGAGGGTGTCGCCGAGCGCCGAGAGGGCCGCGAGCCCGAGGCCCGTCCACAGGAGGGGCCGGGCGAGCCCGGGCAGGAGGCCGAGGGCCGGGACCTCGCCGCCGAGGCGCGGCAGGGCTGCGAGGGTGGGGAGCTGCGCGGCGAAGACGCGCCCGAAGAGGGGAAGGGCGAGGAGGACGAGGAGCAGCCCCCGCAGCGGCCCCGCCAGGCGATCGAGGCCGAAGAGGCGCCGCCAGCCGGCGGCCGGGGAGAGGCGCTCGAGGCGGGGGCGCAGGGCGTGGAGGCCGAGGTGGCCGCCGCTCTGAGCGAGCCCCGCGAGCCACCCACCGAGCCCGAGGAGCGCGAGCCAGGGGAGGAGCAGCGCGAGGAGGGTCGAGGCCGCCTGCGCCAGCGCCGCCGCGGGGTCGCACTCCTCGGAGAGGAGGAGGGGCCAGAGCGCGGCGATCCGGCGGCCGGCCGGCGCCAACCCCGGGCCGAGGATCATGAGGAGGGCGGCGACGCCGAGGAGGCCCGCGGGCTCGGGAGAGACGGGGACGCGGCCCTCCCGCCGGGCCTGGCGGAGGCGGCGCGCGCTGGGAGGGTGGCGGCGGGCCTCGCTCACCGGCCGCTCCCGAGGAGGAGGGGCTCGAGGCGCTCGAGCACCTCGGCGACGGCCGGGAGCAGCTCACCCACGCTCAGCGCCGCGACCAGGGCGACGCCCAGCGACTTGAGCGGCTGACCGAGGAAGAAGAGCGGGAGGGCGGGGAGGAAGCGGCCGACGAGGCCGAGGGCGAGATCGAGGAGGAGGCTGGCGAGGAGGAAGGGCAGGGCCAGGGCCACCAGCGCTCCGAAGAAGAGGAGGCCCAGCTGCTGGAGGTCCGCGAGATCCAGGATCGGGAGATGCCGCATCGATCCGCCGCTGGCGAGGAGCCGGGCCGCCACCCGCAGGACGCGGTGGTCCAGCCCGGCGCTGCCGGCGCCGACGAGCAGGGCGAGCTCCAGGGCCAGCGCCAGCGGCGGCGCCCGCTCCCCGCCGGTCGAGGTGCCCGACCACTGCGAGGGCGTGCCGCGGCTCTGGGCGGCCACGCCGCCCACGCCCCGCAGCAGCGCGAAGGGGAGGTGGAGGGTCAGCCCGGCGGTGAGCCCCGCGGCGAAGGCCAGGCCGAGCTCGAGCGGCGCGGGCGGCGGGAGGGCGGGGTCGGCCAGGAGCGCCAGCCCGAGGGCCAGCGCGAGCCTCGCCGGCGCCGGGAGGTGGCGGCCACCGAAGAGCGGGACGATCCAGAGGAGGGGCGCCCAGAAGAGGAGGTCGCGCAGGACGGCCGGGCTCATCGGAGGGTGGGCTCCGCGGCGAGGAGGAGGAGGTCGGTGGTCAGCCGGGCCAGCTCGTCGAAGGCCCAGGGGCCGGTGAGCCCGAGGGTGAGGCCGACCGCCAGCAGGCGCAGGGCGAGGGCGAGGGCCTGGTCCTGGATCTGGGTGATGGCCTGGGCGACGCCCACCAGCAGGCCCATGAGCGCGGCGGCCAGCACCGGCGGCGCGGCCAGCGCGAGGGCGGCGTGCAGGGCCTGGGCGAGGAGCTCGGCGGGCAACGCGCTCATGGCCCGAGCCCTCCGCCGGGGAGGTAGCCGCGCACGAGGGCCTCGGCCAGGAGCTGCCAGCCGTCCGTCGCCACGAAGAGGAGGAGCTTCAAGGGGAGGGAGACCGTGGTGGGCGAGAGCATGTGCATCCCGAGCGAGAGCGTCACCGCGCTGACCACGAGGTCGACCACGAGGAAGGGGAGGAAGAGGAGGAAGCCGATCCGGAAGGCCTCCCGCAGCTCGCCGAGGAGGAAGGCGGGGACGAGGATCCGCAGCGCGGGTGCCTCCCCGGGCGGGGTCGAGGTGCCCTCCGCGACGCCCTCGCCGCCGGCGGCGAGCTCGAGGAAGAGAAGTCGATCCTCGGGGCGGCTGTGGCGCAGGAGGAAGTCTCGCAGCGGTCCGGCCGCCGCATCGAGCCGCGCCTCGAAGGACGCGCCCGCGCGCGCGGCCTCGGCCTGGGCGGCGTGCGCTCGCTGGGCGACCGGGGCCATGACGAAGCAGGAGAGGAGCAAGGCCAGGGAGGTCAGGACCGTGGTCGGTGGGACCGTGGCGCTGCCGAGGGCCGAGCGCAGGATGCCCAGCACGACCGCCATCTTGGCGAAGGAGGTCACCATGACCGCCAGGAAGGGCAGGAGGGAGAGGAGGGCGAGGAGGATGACGGTCTGGGGGATGTCGGCGGCGAGGCCGAACTCCGCCAGCTGCGTGGGATCGGGGAGGGTCGGGGTCATGCCTCGCCTCCCGCTTCCCCGGAGGCTTCGGCCAGGCGGGTGAGGAGGCGAGGGGCCGGCTCACCCCAGCCGACGACCAGGTGCTCGCCCCGGAACTCCACCACGGCCAGCCCGACCCGGGGGGCGAGCTCGAGGCGCGCCCTGAGGGTGAGGTCGGGGCCCGCGGGGGCCTGGCGGCGGCGCTGCCAGTGGAGCAGGGCCGCCGCGGCGAGCACCAGGAGCCCGAGGGAGAGGAGCAGGCTCATCTCCGCCTCGCGGTGAGGCGCACGGCCAGCCGATCGTCGAGCTCGACGAGCTCGCCCCGGCCCAGGATCTCCTCGTCGACCACCAGCTCGACCTCGGGCGAGCGCAGGTCGAGGGGCAGGACGACGCCGGGGGCGAGCGCGGCGAGGGACTCGAGGTCGAGCGAGAGTCGACCGAGCCGCAGGTGCAGGTCGATGCGGAGGTCGTCGAGAGGGGTACCGGTCATGGAGGGGGTCTCCGGGTGCAGGTGGACAGGGGGGGCGAGGGCCTCGATCGCGAGGTGGTCCGGGCCGAGGCTCCCGCTCGCCGTCAGCCCGGGGGCGAGGCAGAGCTGGGCCGGACCGAGGAGCCGGCCCTCCACCCGACGGTGCTCGGCGTGGAGCAGGAGGTGGTCCCCGGGGCGCAGCCGGGCGAGCTCGGCGTAGGGCAGCGCGGTGCGGCCCAGCTCCAGGGCGACCCTGACCTGGCGAGGGCAGCCGGGGCGGGCGGCGAGCTCCACCGGCGGCGGGGGCAGCCCGCGGCAGAGCTCGAGCAGCGAGGGGTCGAGGCCCACCTCGACGGCGCCGGCGCGCTCGCCCCAGTGGAGGTCGAAGGAGAGGGTGTGGCGGGCGCACGCGGCGGGCCGGGCCGCGAGGGAGAGGTGGGGGCCCTCCTCCTCGGCCACGGCGGCGAGGAGGCCGAGGAGCCGGTGGAGGAAGAGCGCGCGCTCGAGCCGCCCCGGAGGGGAGCCGGGATCCGGGCGAGGCGTCCGGGCCACGCCCTCGTCCGCGCGCAGGAGGCCGGGCCCCACCACCAGGGAGGCGAGGGCGCCGGTCGCGCGGTGCTGGAGCGCCAGCTCCAGGCCGACGGTCCGGCCCGCCGGTCCGGGACGCGGCTCACGCAGGGCGAGGGGCTCGCCGAGCACCGCACCGGCCCGCGAGAGCTGCACCGCCAGCCACCCCGCCAGCCGGTTGGCGAGGAGCGCGTGCTCGAGGAGCAGCGAGTTCTCGTCCTCGACGCGGCGCAGCCGCAGGGGAGCGAGGCCGGGTTCGTGGCGAAGATCGCGGGTGATCGTGGCGTCCATCGGCGGAGCCTCTCTCCAAGGGGCGTGCCACCTGCAGGAAGGCGCCCTCGAGGGTCTCCCGGGCAGCTGGAGCCTCTCGTGGTGGTCCGATCGCCGGCCATGCGTCCGCGAACCGGACCGACCGGCGGCGCTCAGCGAGGGGCGGCGCGCAGGAGCAGGGCGAGGTGGGGCGGCCGCCAGAGCAGGACGCGCTGATCGCTCCGGGAGAGGACCACCTCCGATCCGGGGGCACCCGAGGCCGACCCCTCCTCCCGGGAGGCCCGGACCAGCTGCGCCAGGGCGGCCAGCCGGCTGGCGCGATCGGCGCCGCCGGCGGGCGCCCGGGTGGGCGCGGGCGCGGGGGGCAGGTGAGCCTCCAGCCGGACCCAGGTGTCCGGTGCCAGGGCGAGCCCGACCGTCTCGAGGTCGGTCCGCCAGCGGGGCCTCGCGGCCGCGTCAGGCATCGGGGCCGGGCCTGCCGGAGGGGAGGGTCACCACCACGACCTCGACGTGCTCGGGCTCGAGGCCGGCGACGGCGCCGGCGACCAGCGACCTCACCGCGCGGGTGTCCGCCTCGGTGGGGCTGGCGTCGGGGAGCACCCTCAGGAGGATCGATGCCTTCTCGATGGTGGGCTCCCGCTCGCGCCCCCCGCCGCCGAGGCCGGTCGCCGCGAGGTGGACCCGGGCGTCGATCACGCCGGGGAGGGTGAGCAGGGTCCGGGTGACCTCACCGGCGGCGCCGCGAACGAGGCGCACCTGCTCCTCGACCCGGGAGGGGACGAGCCCGCCGCCCTCGAGGGTGTCGTCCCAGCCCTCGGGCCGACGCCGGGGGAGCCCCGCGCGATCGAGGGCCGTCACTGCCTCCCGGAGCTTCGAGGCGGAGACCCGGATGTCGAAGCCCTCCCGGCTGCTCTCCTTCGTCGGCTCGAGGCCAGCGGCGTAGAGCACGGTCAGCGCGCGGTTGGCCTGCGCCTCGTCGGCGACCTGCAGCGCGCTGGCGTCGCAGCCGGTGAGCCCGAGGAGGACGAGGAGGGAGGCGGCGAGGTTCCGGGCGTGGCTCATAGCTGGGTCCCCAGGAGCTGACGTGCCCCGCTGGAGGTGGACTCGACGACCTTCGAGAAGGTCTCGAGGATCAGGGTGCTGCGGTAGATGCGGGCCTGGAGCCCGATGAGCTCCTGGCTGGTGAAGGTGCGGCCGGCCCGCGCCTCGGAGATCAGGGCGTCGAGCGCCCGGCTTCCCTCGCGGGCTCCCCGGTAGAGGCGGGAGACGCTCTCGGTGGCGCCCGCATCCCCGACGGCCGCGAGGGGCGCGGAGCCTCCCGGGGCCACCGGGCCTGGCTCGACGGGCGGAGCGGGGATCCCGCCGGCCCGCTCCAGGTGGACCCGGAAGCGCTCCCCCGGGGGACCGTCGGTGGCCGGAGCGGCGGGGAGCCGGGGGGCCGCCCCGGTGAGGGGTGCGGACGAGGAGACGGCGCTGGTGACGATGGGCACGCGCTCCCCCTAGCGGATGTTGGCGATGGCGTTCTGAGCGGCCTCGTGCCGGGCCCGCATGATGTTGGAGAGCGCGGTGTAGGCCCGGGCCTCTCTGGCCATGCTCTCCTGCAGGGCCAGGTAGCGCAGGTTGAGCCCGCGGGAGCCGGACAGGAGCGACTCGAGCCCCGGGCTCTCGGCGGCCAGGCCACCGGCGGCCCCGGCGGTCCCGGCGCCGCGCGCACCGAGGAGGCGGGACATGCCGCCGAGGGCGAGGGAGATCAGCCCCGCGCCGGGCACGAGGGCGCCGGCGGCGCCGGCGACCTGCGAGGCGACGTCGAGGCCCCGCGAGATCCGGCCCCGGAAGGTGCTGCCGGGGAGGGCCGCCGAGGGCGCGGCGGGGGAGGGCGAGGAGAGGGCGGTGGGGAAGTCGAGGGACATGTCCGGGCTCCGGGGTTCGGGGTCGCCGGCCGCCAGCTACAAGGCGCGTGCCACCCCTCCGGATCCGCTTCCAGTGCGGCTCTCGTGCCGGTGACGGGGTGCGCGCAGCGTGGCGCACGTCCGAAGGCGCGACCTCGGTCCGTCGCCCGGACCGGAGCCTCTACTTCCTCCGGGTGAGCGGGACCTCGGCGGCCCGGTTGCCGCCGGCGTCCTGGGCGATGGCGACTGCGTCGGTGGCCTCCCGGATCATCTGGGCGAAGGAGACGTCACCCTTCCCCCGGTAGACCGCGATGCCGATGCTGGCGGTGGTGCCGGCGCTGCCCTCGATGAGGGTGAGGCGGGTCTTGGCGACTCGCCGCCGGATGCGCTCGGCCGCGGAGCGGGCGCCCCGGTGGCCGGTGTGAGGCAGGACCGCCAGGATGTGTCCGGGCCCGAGATCGACGGCGATGTCCTGATCGCGGAGCGCCCGGGAGACCGCCAGCCGCAGGCCGCCCTCCAGGGTCTCGACCATCTCGGCACCGTGGGCCAGCTCCACCTCGGCCAGGGAGTCGAAGGCGACGCGCAGGAGGGTGAAGGGGATCCCGTAGCGTCGGGCGCGCTTGAGCTCGGCCGCCAGCAGCGGCTTGAAGTGCTCGAAGCGGTAGAGGTGGGTGCGCGGATCGACCGGCGCGGCGGCCTCCTCCAGGCTGGCGGCGGCCTTGCCGGCGGCCTGCCGCTCCCGGTGGGCCGCCACCATCTGCGCCAGCGCCCAGGCGGTCAGCCCGAGGGCGCGCAGGGGCACCGGCCGGGCGAGGGCCCCCTGGGCGCCGAGGCGCTCGGCCTCGCTCTCCATCTCGACCACGTCCGAGCCCTTCGGGAAGATCGTGAGGAGGGCCGGGCGGGGCTCGGGCAGGGTCTCGAGGGCGAGGGAGACCTGCTCGGCCTCGAAGCCCTCGGTGACGGAGAGGACCACGACCTCGATCGCGTCCTCGCCGTGCGCCTCGAGGAGGGCGACGGCCTCCTCGATCTCGGCGCAGCCCCTCGCCGTCAGCCCCGCCTCCTCGAGGGCCTCGATGCTCCGGCCCAGCGCCCCCCGGTTGGGCTCGACGATCAATGACACCGGTGCGGCGGCCGGCGGCTCCTTCTCCTGGCGGTCGTTGCTCATGCTCTAGTAGACGATCCTGTTCCCGCCCCGCTCGAGGGCGAAGCGCAGCGCCGCGCTCGAGGCCTTGATCAGGCCCGCGAAGCTCATGCGCTCGGAGGGACGGCTGGCGGAGAGCCCCACCGAGAGGGTGGGGGTGAAGGTGGTGCCGCCGGCCTGGATCCGGCTGCGCTTGATCACGGAGCGGATGCGCTTGCCCACGGCGACGGCTCCCTCGAGGGAGGTGTGGGGCATGAGGATCAGGATGTTCTGGCGGCCGTAGGAGACCGGGAGGTCGGTGTCTCGCAGGGAGCGCCGGACGGCGAGGGCGAGACCGCCGTAGAGCTCGTCGAGGATGGCGTCCTGATCCGGCGCCGCGGCCTTGATCTCCTCGAGGCGCGGCGGGTCGTAGCTCATCAGGAGCACGGCGAGGGGGTAGTCGTAGCGGCGCGCCCGCTTCACCTCCACGTAGAGCGCCTCCTTGAAGTAGGCGAAGGTGTAGAAGCCGGTGCGCGCCTCGCGGACGCTGCTCTCCTCCCGCAGCTCGGCGGGGGCGCGGCCCGGGCGGCCCGCGATGGCCGCCATCTCGCCCTTGAGCTGACGGATGAGCGCCATCGAGCGGACGCAGGTGAGGAGCTCTCGCCGCTTGAGCGGCCGGACGAGGTAGTTCTCGGCGCCCACCTTCCGGCAGTGGGTCACCGCCGCGCGATCCTCACGGGAGAAGAGCAGGACGCAGGGGATGGTCGGATCGAAGACCTCCTTGACGTGCTGCACCAGGCTGTACCCATCCCCGCCGGGCAGGCGGGCGCCGGTGAGGACGATGTCCGGCTCGAAGGTCTTCAGCTCCCGCCGGGCGGCGGCCAGCGAGCGGGCGAGCTGGACCCGGTAGCCGTCCCGGGCGAGCAGATCACGGGTGCTTTCCAGAAAGCGCGGGTTCCGGTCCGCCACTAGGATCTTCTCCCGCCTCCGCATCGCGCAGACCGAAGTCTACCCCCTGGGGCCCTGCCATCGCCAGATCGCTTCCAGGACGCCGGAACCGGCCCTCCGCGGGCTCCGACCCTGGCGCGTCGGTCGTCCAGTCGTTCAGGTTCTGGACGGCCCGGGACGGGCATTGACAAAGGCCACCCCTGGATCGTTTGCTACGAGCCCACCAGAAAAGGGGCTTTGCGGTCTCTACGGGCTCTCGGGCTCCTTCCTTCCGTTTTCGGATCCGGGCTTGCACGTACCTTCACCCTCGAATTCCCGGCGTCCGTCGAACGACTCCCGCGCCGGGCCCGCACCCGACAACCTCCCGGTTCACAGAGGTACCTCATGCGATCGACCACCCTGCTCACCACTCCGATCGTCCTCTTCGGGCTGGCGCTCTCCCTCTCGGTCTCGGCTTGCAGCTGTGACAACGGGGGCGGCGTCACCAGCACGAACGCGATTCCCACCGTCGACCAGGAGCACCTCGACTTCGGCGACGTAGAGGTCGGCGGAGCCCGGATCATCGAGCTCGAGCTCTCCAACACCGGGCAGGGCACCCTGAAGGTCGAGAACACCCTCATCACCGGCACGGGCAAGGACTGGTTCCAGGTCTCGCCCCGCAAGGTGACCCTCGCCACCGGCGGCATCGCCCGGATCGAGGTCACCTTCCAGCCCATCGACGTCGGGGTGGCGGACGCGACGATCACCTTCTTCAGCAACTCCCGGGACGTGCCCGAGAAGGTCGTGACCGTGACCGGGCGGGGCTTCATCCCGGCGGTCGCGGTGACGCCCCAGGCCCTCGACTTCGGGAACGTCATCGTCGAGACGCTCAAGACCCTGAGCATCACCGTCTCCAACACCGGCACCGACGCCGCCGGCGTGCGCCTGCGGCCCCTGACCGGGCAGTCCGCGGCGCAGTTCGAGATGACGGCGCCGGCGGGCACCTCGGGTGAGGTCTTCCTGCTGGAGGCCGGTAACGAGGCGACCATCGACGTCACCTACTCCCCCGCGCTCACCGGGAGGCACCTCGCGGCCTTCACCATCGAGCCCTGCGACGCCTGCCAGCCGGTGAACGTGAACCTCTCCGGCGTGGGCATCGAGTCGGGCCTGGTGGTCGAGCCCGCCTCCATCGACTTCGGCGCGGTGAACCCGGGCTCCACCCTGACCCGGCCCATCACCTTCCGGAACATCGGCAACCGCCAGGTGCAGATCACCGGCGTGGACCCGGTCAGCCTCACCCAGGGCTCGGCGCCGGACCCCGCCTTCTCGGTCGAGTCCCTCACCCTGCCGATCGTCCTGGACGAGGGCGACGTCGTGCCGGTGGGCATCACCTTCTCCCCGGGCGACCTCAACAGCCACACCGGCGCCATCGGCTGGTACTCCACCGACCCCAAGAACCCCGAGGGTCAGGTGGTCGTGGTGGGCCGCGGCGGCGGCCCGGACATCGAGCTGCTGCCTCCCTCGGTGGAGTTCGGGCCGGTCGCCATGGGCGCCCCCCTCACCCGCCGGGTGATCATCACCAACGTGGGCTTCGAGAACCTGGTCATCTCCGACATCGCGATCCGCGGCTCCACCGACTTCACCATCGTCTCCTCGCCCACCGACCTCGTCCTCCCGGTCGGTGACGTGCGCGAGGTGGTGGTGGCCTTCGATCCGACCACCGAGGCCTCGATCGAAGGTGAGCTGGTCGTGTCCTCCAACGACGCGGACGAGCTCGAGGCCATCGCCGAGCTCCACGGCACCGGCATCGACCTGCCGCCCTGCAGCCCGCTGGTGACGCCGCCGGCCCTCAACTTCGGCAACGTCGAGCGCAACAAGCGGCGCACCCTGGAGTTCGGGGTGACCAACCCGGCCGGCGCCTCCGACCAGTGCCTGGTCTCGGTGCTCGATCTCACCGGCGACTCGGATCCCGAGTTCAGCCTGCCCGCCGGCCCCCTCAACGGCATCCTCCTGGATCCGGGCCAGACCCAGCGGGTGGCGGTGGAGTTCATGGCCGCCGACAACGGCAGCTACCACGGGACGGTCCGCTTCTACGTCTCCGATCCGAGCAACCCCGAGATCGACGTGGCGCTCACCGCCACCGCCCGGGCCGCCGAGATCCTCATCGCGCCGGACGACCTCGACTTCGGCGTGATCAAGGTCGGCTGCTCGACCCGCGACCGGCAGTTCTGCGTCTACAACACCGGCTCCACCAACGTGACCCTGATGGACCTCACCCTGGTCGAGTCGAGCCCCAACACCGAGTTCTTCTTCATGAGCTTCCCGCCGGGGGTGGGGACGCCCAGCGGCCAGACCATCACGCCGGGAGGCCAGGCCTGCTTCACGATGAGCTACAAGCCCGTCGATCTGGGTGACGACAGCGCCGCCGTCTACCTCGACATCGCCCAGTTCCCGGATCCCTTCGTGATCACGGTGACCGGCACCGGCGCCACCGACGCCATCCAGACCGACACCTTCGTGCAGCTGGATCAGCCCGAGGCCGACATCCTCTTCGTCATCGACAACTCCTGCTCGATGTACGAGGAGCAGACCGCGCTCTCGACGAACTTCGACTCCTTCATCCGCTTCGCGACCCAGCAGGCCATCGACTACCACATCGCCGCGACCACCACCGACACCGGCTCGTCGGGCGAGCAGGGGGCCTTCGTCCCGACGGATGGCTCCCGGGCGCGGATCGTGACCCCGGATCTGACCGACCCCGAGGGCGTCTTCCGGGCCAACGTCCAGCTCGGCACCAGCGGCAGCGCGACCGAGAAGGGGCTCGAGGCGGGGTACATGGCCCTCTCGGATCCCAAGATCAACGACCCGACGGTGAACGGCGGCTTCCTGCGCCCCGACGCCCACCTGGCGGTGATCTTCATCTCCGACGAGCACGACCAGTCGGGCAACGTGGTCGACTTCTACATCAACTTCTTCCTGAACATCCGCGGCTTCCGCCGGGCCAACCTCTTCTCGGGCTCCGCCATCGTCGGCCCCTCGCCGGGGGGCTGCAGCGGAGCGGGCGGCAGCGCCTCCGCCGGTCCGGAGTACATCGACGTCGCCCGCCGCACCGGCGGCGTGGTGGAGTCGATCTGCACCTCCGACTGGTCCAAGGCCCTGGAGAACCTCTCCCTGGTGGCCTTCGGCTACAAGAGCCGCTTCTTCCTGAACAACATCCCCGTCCCGGGCACCGTCACGGTCGTCGTCCATCGCCCCGATGGCTCGAGCTACACCGCGACGGCCTGGGACCTCGACACGGCGACCAACTCGGTCGACTTCGATCCGCTGGCGATCCCCGAGCCGGGCGACACGGTCGAGGTCACCTACGAGGTGCAGTGCCTCTGACGCCCATCTGGGGCGACCAAGCGAAATAGAACGCCGCTCTCGAGCGGCGAGTGAGGGAGCGCCGGTGTCCCGATCACCCAGTAGAGGTGGGGGGCGCCGGCGCACCGTTCATGAGGACGAACACATGAAGCGCCTGCTGACGACTCTCGGCCTGCTCTCGACCCTGGTGATCCCCGCGCTGGCCACCGCCCAGCCGGACCTCACGGTGAGCAACATCACCTCGGATCCCATGATCTTCTCGGGCCGGGACACGACGGTCACCTTCACCATCACGAACCTCGGGACGGCGGTGAACCCCTCGACCTTCGAGTTCCGGGTCTACCTCTCGGACAACCGGGTGATCACCCTCAACGATCTCCAGCTCTACGCCGGCTCGCTGCCCAGCGCGGCGAACGTGCCGGGGACGCCGACGACGCTCACCGTCTCGATCCCCAGCGGGATCAACGAGGGGGGCTACTACCTGGGCGTGATCGTGGACGCCGGGAGCGTCATCGACGAGCCCAACGAGGTGAACAACGCCCGGAGGGGCGAGCTGATCCAGGTGCGTACGCCCGCCCCGGATCTCACCGCGGCCGAGGTCCGGATCCCTCCCCTGGGGGCCGCCGGCGAGGCCATCGCCGTGACCTTCACCATGGAGAACCGGGGCAACGAGCCGGCCACCTTCGAGTACGGGGTTTACCTCTCCCACAACTCGACGATCTCCCCGGAGGACCTGCTGCTCTTCCGCGGTCAGCGGAACCTCACCGCGGGCACCTTCCAGACCCGCTCCGACTACGTCCACCTGAGCCCCACGCTGCCCGAGGGCGAGTACTACCTGGGGCTCGTGCTGGATCCCGACGGGCTGGTGCACGAGCTCGATGAGACCAACAACGCCCAGGCCAGCCCGCTGCCGCTGCAGGTGCTGCGGCCCGAGCTCGCCGTCATCACCACCTTCGTCCCCGAGGCCGTCGTCAGCGTGCCCTTCGACTGGCGCTTCGCGGCCATCGGCGGCACCGGCAACTACTCCTTCGCGCTGACCAGCGGCAGCCTGCCGCCCGGCCTGGCCCTCGACGGCGCCACCGGTGACGTGACGGGGACCCCGACGGCGGCGGGGGAGTACCGCTTCGTCCTCGAGGTGACCTCCGGGGCCCAGTCGGCGGCCACCGGCTACACGATCCTGGTCTCGGAGCCCACCGTCTCCCTGAGCGTGCTGACCGGCGCCCTGCCGCCGGGCGTGCTCCAGCAGGCCTACTCCACCCGCCTGGCGGCCGTGGGCGGTGCGCCTCCCTACAGCTGGACGGAGCTCTCCGGGCGCCTCCCTGGCGGCCTGATCCTCTCCCAGGACGGCGTGCTCTCCGGCGCGCCCACCCTGGTGGGCAGCTTCTCCCTCGAGATCGAGGTCAGCGACGCCCGGGGCGAGATCGCCCGGGTCCTCCTGCCCCTGAAGATCGTGGATCAGGGGATCCTCACCATCACCACCGGCTTCCTGCCGGTGGGCCAGGTGGAGCAGGCCTACATCGCGGGCTTCGAGGTCGTCGGGGGTGAGCCGCCGATGACCTGGTCCCTCGTGGGCGGCGAGCTGCCCCCGGGGATCGCCCTCGAGCCCAACGTCGGCATCCTCTCCGGGGCCCCGCTGGGCGCCGGCCGCTATCGCTTCCAGGTGCAGGTCACCGACTCCGGCGGCCTCTTCGACACCAACAACTACGTCATCGAGTCGCTCGCCCAGCCCCTCGCCATCGTCACCGCCGAGCTCGATCCGGCCCAGGTTGGCGAGGAGTACGCCCAGAACCTCAACGTCCTCCCGAGCTCCGGCGAGGGCCCCTTCACCTGGCGGATCCGCTCCGGCGAGGTGCCCGAGGGCCTCGACTTCGACGGAAGCGCGGGCACCATCACCGGCACCCCGGCCGCGGGCTCGGCGGGGACCTATAACCTGCTGCTCGAGGCGACCGATGTCCGGGGCGCCTTCGGCCGCCGGGCCTTCGTGCTCGAGGTCCGCGACCCCGCGCTCCAGCAGCGGCTCGCCATGCAGCCCGAGGACAAGGGCTGCTCCAGCGCCTCGGGCGAGGGGCTCCTCGCGCTCGTCGGGATCCTCGCCCTGGGTCTCCTCCGGCGGCGGCGCCGCGCCGGCGGGCTCCTCCTGCTGGCGGCGGCCCTCGCGCTGCCGGGCGTCAGCCGCGCCCAGGGCAACTACTCGGTCTCCATCGTCCCCGAGACCTACGTGGCGGTGAGCGGCGGGACGCCGGTCTCCTTCAGCTCCTCGGACGAGGCCACCACGACCGTGGATCTGCCCTTCGTCTTCAGCTTCTGGGGCGTGAACTACACCCAGGTCACGATCAGCACCAACGGCTTCGTGGCCTTCGGGGGCAGCACCGGCTCGAACTACAGCAACGACCCGATCCCGGACGCCAGCACCCCCAACGGCTTCGTCGCGCTCTTCTGGGACGACCTCGCGGCCGGCTCGGGACAGGTGGTCACGGCCGTGCAGGGCAGCGCGCCGAACCGGGCCTTCGTCATCGAGTACGCGAACTGGAGCCGCTACGGGGGTGGGAACACCTTCTCGATGAAGCTGCGGCTCTACGAGACGACGAACGTCATCCGGGTGAGCTACGGCGGGATGAGCGGCACGAGCTCGATGAGCGCCTCGGCCGGCATCGAGAACCAGGCCGGCACGGCGGGGCTCGAGGGCCTGATGTGCACCCCGGCGTGCACCGCCAGCGCCTGGCCCACCAACATGTCCATCATCTACTCCCGGGATCCCGACATCGCGACCCTCTCGGCCACGGCGCCGACCACGGTCTTCGGCTCGGTGCCGGCCCAGATCGACGCCGAGATCGCCAACCTGGGCGGAAAGGCCGCCGGACCCTTCGTGGTCGGGGCGCTGCTCTCGAACGACACCACCCTCGACGCGGCCGACCGCATCCTGAGCGGCCAGGCCGACGTCAACGGGCTCGCGACCGGCGAGGTGAGGCACATCTCCTTCCTGGCCCAGCTGCCGGCCGATCTGCAGCCCAACGTCACCTACTACCTCTTCGTGGTCGCGAACCTCACCTCCACGGTCCAGGAGGGCGGGCTGACGAACAACACCTACGGCCCCCTCGAGATCCGCTCCGGGCCGCCGACCGCGAACCTGCGGGTTTCGCCGCCCACCGCGAGCCAGGGAACGGCGGCGCCGGGGACCGCCCTGCAGGTCACGCTTCGGATCGAGAACACCGGCAACCTCGACGCTGCCTCCGACTTCGCGGTCGTGCTCTCCGGCAACTCGGTGATCAGCACCGAGGACCTCGCCCTCGCCTCGGGGACCCTCTCGCTGGCGCCGCAGGAGGTCGATCAGCGGACGATCTCGGTGACCCTGCCCTCGACCCTCGCCCAGGGGGTCTACTACCTCGGCCTGATCGCCGACACCCAGAACACCCTCGACGAACCCGACGAGGCGGACAACGCCGCGGCGAGCCTGGCCACCCTGGGGGTGGTGAGCAACTCGATGATCGTGCTGACCCAGACCCTGCCCGAGGGCAGGGTGGGGCGGGCCTACGAGGTCTGGCTCGAGGCCGCCGGCGGCAACGGCACCATCACCTGGAGCCTGGCGGGCGGCAGCCTGCCCCCCGGCATCGCCCTCACCGGCGCCGGCCGGCTCACGGGCACCCCGACCACCGCCGGGGACTACGAGATCCGCTTCCTCGCCAAGAGCGGCGCCCAGGCCGCGCTGGTGACCCTCCACCTGATGGTGCAGGAGCAGTCCCTGCCCCTGACGGTGGTCACCCAGGCCCTCCCGGACGGCATCTTCGGCTCCGAGTACTCCGTGCGCCTCACCGCGGTCGGCGGGACGCCGCCCCTGACCTGGGCCCTCTCCTCCGGCACGCTGCCGCCGGGGATGGCCGTCCTGCCCGACGGGATCCTCGGCGGGCTCTCGGGGAGCGAGGGCGACTTCTCCTTCGGGGTGGCGGTGACCGACGGCGACGGCGCGTCGGCCAGCCGCGACCTCGACCTCCACGTCGCCCAGCCCGGCAACCTGGTGGTGGTCACCGCCGAGCTGCCCCGGGCCCGTCTGGCCGAGGCCTACGAGGCCTCCCTCCTGGCGGCCGGCGGTACGCCTCCCTACAAGTGGGCGCTCGACGGCCCCGGGCGGCTGCCGGAGGGGCTCACCCTCGACACCGACGGCCGCCTCTGGGGGACGCCCACCGAGGTCGGCGTCTTCGACATCACGGTGCAGGTGCGGGACGATCGCGCTCGCTTCGACACCAACACCCTCTCCCTGACCGTGGGCGCGGACCAGGGGATCACCATCCTCACCGGCCTGCTCCCCTCGGCGACCTACGAGATCGAGTACCAGGCCCACCTCACGGCCACCGGCGGGCAGACCCCCTACACCTGGTCGATCACCGGCGGCGAGCTGCCTGCCGGTCTCGATCTGGAGGAGGACGGCCGGATCGTGGGCACCCCCATCGGCGACGGCCAGGAGACCCTCTCGGCCTTCATCGTCGAGGCGGTGGACGCGGCCGGCCGCCGGGACCTGGCCGGGCTCTCCATCCGGGTCGCCAACGGCCCGGTGGTGCAGCCGCGAGGCGGATGCGATAGCGGGCGCGGCGGCTCCTCGTCGGCGCCCTTCCTGGCCTTCCTCCTGGTGGGGGTGGCCGCGCTCTTCGGGCGTGGGCGGTTCGGACGATGAGCACCAAGAGCGTGAGAGAGGATACGACGGTGACGAAGCTTCGGATGGTGGGCGCCCTGGGCGCCGTGATGGTGCTCTCGGTGGTGGTGTTCCTGGCCGCGCCCGGCTGCGGCGGCAAGAAGGGCTGCAAGGGCGTGCGCTGCCCGTCCGGCTCCTTCTGCGCCGAGACGGACGGGCTCTGTCACTGCGGAGGCCCCTCGGGGGCGATCTGCGGGGACGACGAGGCCTGCGATCCCCTCGCCGGGGTCTGCCGGGCGCCGAGCAGCGCCTGCGACGCGGTCTCCTGTGGCGCGGGCGAGGCCTGCGACGCCACCGACGGCCAGTGCAAGTGCGGCGGCTCCGGGGGCGCCACCTGCGGCACCGGGGAGGTCTGCGAATCGGCCAGCGGCACCTGCGTCGTGCCGGCGCGATGCACCAGCGTGGTCTGCGCGCCGGGCGAGCACTGCCACCCCGGCTCGGGGCTCTGTCACTGCGGCCCGGCCGAGTGCGGGATCGGCGAGCGCTGCGAGGACGGGGCCTGCACCCCGGACCTCTGCTTCGGCGTCGCCTGCTCCGGCGGAAACGTCTGCGATCCCACCGACGGCCGCTGCCGCTGCGGCGTGGCCGGCGGTCCGGTCTGCGGCGGCTCGGAGACCTGCGATCCGGACACCGCCAGCTGTGTCCCCGCGGCCAGCTGCCTCGGAGTCGAGTGCACACCGGGCACCGCCTGCGATCCGGCCGACGGCGTCTGCAAGTGCGGCGGCCTCGGGGGCGAGGCCTGCCTCTCCGACCAGAGCTGCGACCTCTCCGCCTTCCTCTGCGTCGGGGGCGATCCCTGCGTGAACGTCACCTGCTCCGCCGGGACCACCTGCGATCCCGAGGACGGGATGTGCCGCTGCGGCGGTCAGGGTGGACCCACCTGCACGGAGGGGGAGCGCTGCGTCTTCCTGGGGGGCATCGATCCCTTCTGCAGCGCCGCCTGTTCGCCGGCCTTCCCCGACTGCATCGACGAGACCGAGGCCTGCTACTACTCGGTCGGCCTGGACGAGACCTTCTGCCTCGCCGAGGGCGAGGGGCTGGTGGACGCCTTCTGCGCCGCCGCCGCGGACTGCGCCTCGGGTCTCCACTGCATGGTCGAGGGCACCGGCGCCGGCACCTGCCTCTACTACTGCGATCCCGGCGCTTCCTATCCGCAGCCGGGCTCCTGTGGGGTCGGGTACTACTGCGACTCGGTCTTCACCCAGCAGCCCTCGCTGGGGGTCTGCCGGAACGCCAGCGGCTGATCCCGCGAGGGCGGCCCCGCGCCGATCGGGGCTTTACAGAGGCCGCCCTTTGCGGTTGATTGACTTGCCAATCAATAATTGACCGGCGGGAAGCAGCCCGCCGGGGGAGGCAAGATCATGGGCCGCGAGGTGATGTTCACCGAGGAGCACCAGCTCTTCCGCAAGACCGTCCGCACCTTCTGCGAGAAGGAGCTCGCCCCCCACACCGACGAGTGGGACAAGGCCGGGCTCTTCCCCCGGGAGGTCTTCCAGCGGGCCGGGGAGCTGGGCCTGCTGGGCATCAACAAGGGGGAGGACGTCGGCGGCGCGGGCCTCGACTACTGGTACACCGTCGCCTACGCCGAGTCCCTGGCCTACTCCCGCAACGCGGGCGTCAACATGGCGCTGATGGTCCAGAGCGACATGGCCACCCCGATCATCGACGAGATCGGCTCGGACGAGGTGAAGCAGGAGTTCCTCGCCCCGGCGATCGCCGGCGAGAAGATCGCCGCCCTCGGCGTGACCGAGCCGGGGGTGGGCTCGGACGTGGCCAACCTCGCCACCACCGCCAGGAAGGACGGCGACGACTACGTCATCAACGGCCAGAAGACCTTCATCACCAACGGCACCCGGGCGGACTTCATCACCCTGGCCGTCCGCACGGGAGAGGAGGGCTTCGGCGGCATCTCCTTCGTGGTCGTGCCCACCGACGTGAAGGGCTACTCGGTCTCCCGCAAGCTGGAGAAGATGGGCAACCTCGCCTCGGACACCGCCGAGATCTTCTTCGACGACGTGCGCATCCCCCAGCGCTATCGCCTCGGTGACGAGAACGCGGGCTTCTACCACATCATGACCAACTTCCAGGGGGAGCGGCTCATCGCCGCCATCACCGCGGTGTCGGGGATGGAGCTGATGATCCGCGACGCCATCGCCTACGGCTTCGAGCGCAAGGCCTTCGGCCGCCCGATCGTGAAGTTCCAGGTCTGGCGCCACCGCTTCGCCGAGCTGCTCACCCAGGTCGAGGCCGCCCGCCAGCTGACCTACTACGCCTGCGACAAGTTCGACCGGGGCGAGATGGCGACCAAGGAGATCAGCATGGCCAAGCTCTACGCTGGCGATCTGATCCAGAAGGTCGCCTACGAGTGCCAGCAGTTCCACGGGGGCTACGGCTACGTGATGGACTACGACATCGCCCGGGCCTTCCGCGACGTCCGCCTGATCACCATCGGCGGCGGCACCAGCGAGGTCATGAAGGAGATCCTCTCGAAGCTGGAGGGGATGTGAGCCTGGTACCGGGCGACGAGGCCCGGGTGGTCCTGGTCACGGCGCCGACGCCCGAGGTGGCCGCGGCGCTGGCCCGGGGGCTGGTGGAGGAGGGGCTCATCGCCTGCGCCAACCTCGTGCCCGGGCTGCGCTCGATCTACCGCTGGCAGGGGGAGGTCTGCGACGACCCCGAGGTCCTGCTCGTCCTGAAGACCGAGGCCGGGCGGCTCGAGGCGGTGGAGGCGGCGGTGCGCGAGCGGCACCCCTACGACACGCCGGAGCTCCTCGCGCTGCCGGTGAGCGAGGGCTCCGACCGCTACCTCGGCTGGCTCTCGGCGAGCCTCGCTGGCGCCGCCTCAGGCGAGGACGGCGCGCAGGAGGAGTGAGGCGACCGCCGCCGGCAGCTGACCCAGCGCGCCCTTCACCGCCAGCAGCTCGTTGAGCACCTGGTAGCGCACCGGCCCGAGCCGGATCACCGGCTGGATGATCACCTTCAGGCCGACCTCGACTCCGAGCCCCGCGTCGAGGGCCTCGGTGGCGGCGGAGAGCATCTGGGCGCGCTCCCGGTCGTCGAAGTTGGTCAGGTAGAACTGCCGGACCACCCGCAGCGCGTGCGCGACCTCCGAGCTCATCCGGTGGCCTCCGACCTCGACCACGTGGGCCTCGAGATCGATCCGCTTCTGGGGGGAGGGTGAGCGGCGGGGCGCCGGGGGAGGCCGGGGCGCCGGGGACTGGCGCTTCTGCGCGGGGGGCGGACGAGGGGCCGGGGCCCGGGCGGCCGGGCGGGGCGCGGGCACCTCGGCCGGCCGCAGGGAGTCCGCCCAGACGGCCCCGCTCTCTTCCAGCGGAGTGCCGAGGAGGGCGCCGGACACGCTCTCGGAGAGGATCTCCGGCGCCAGCTCGATCGAGCCGGGGTCGAAGTCCTTCGGGTTCGCCACGTGCCGGGGGGGCTCGATGGCCCGCTCGTGAGCCGCGATCAGCTCCGGACGCTGCTGGTGGGGCGGGAGGGAGGCCTCGGCGAGGGACACCGGACCGCGGCCCCCCAGGCCCAGGGGATCGGGCGTGCGCTCCCGCGCCGGATCCGGCGCCTCCCCGACGTCGAGGAGGTGCAGCTTTCCGGTGCGGGGATCGAGGATCGCCGCGTGCACCCGAACGTCGTCCGGGATCACCGCCGCGGAGCGCAGCTCGCCGGCCGCCCGGGGCAGCCAGCCCTGGGGGTCGTCGAGCAGGCCCAGGTAGCCGCGGAGGTCGGCGGAGGGGATCGCGTCCCGATCGACGCCGCGGCTGCGGAAGGCCTCGACCAGCGCCGCCGAGTCCTGCGGGCTCATGGCCGAGGGGAGGGCGAGGAGGAGCACCTCCCGGCAGCCGTGGCGGAAGCAGGCCGCGGCCACCGCCCGCACGACGCCCGGATCGAGGCTGCCCCCGGCGTCCCGCTGGGGGCCGCCGGGGAGCGTGATCATCACCGCGTCGCCGGGTGTCAGGCCCAGGGCCGCGTCGAGCCAGCCCACCAGCCAGGGGTGGGCCGGCGCCACGATGCAGAGCTCGAGATCCGTCTCGTCGTCGACGAGGCCGCCCAGGGGGGAGGCCGCCTTCATCGCGCCCCGAAGGCGCTGCAGGGTGTCTCGCGCCACGAGGGCCTAGCCCTTCTTCGTCTCGACGGTGGTCTCCGAGGCGCGGCCCTCGGCGTCCTGCTGGGCGTTCCCACCCAGGCCGGGCACCCGGGCCACCAGGTCCTGCAGGCGGACCCCCGAGAGCTCCTCGAGGACCGGCGGCACCTGGGCCATCACCGCGGCGATGTCCCGGGTGAGGCGGGAGGCGCCTCCGCCCTCACCGCCGGCGTCGACGATGACGATCTTCTCGGTCTTCGCCAGGGGGGCGGAGACGGCCGCGGCCATCTTCGGCAGCATCTCCACGAACATCTGGGTGACCGCCGCGGAGTTGTACTTCTCCCAGGAGGCGGCCTTCTTCTCCATGGCCTCTGCCTCGGAGAGGCCCTTGGCCTTGATGACCTCGGCGTCGGCCAGGCCCTTCTGGCGGGAGGCGGTCGCCTCCGCCTCACCGGTGGCCTTGATGACCGCGGCCTCGGCGAAGCCCTGCGCCTGCTGGGCCTGGGCGCGGCCCTCCGCCTCGGCGGTGAGCTTGTACTTCTCGGCGTCGGCCTCGGTCTGGACGGCGTAGCGCTTGGCGTCGGCCGGCTTCTGCACGGTCGCCTCGAGCTCGCGCTGGCGCCGCTGGATCTCCTTCTCCTGAACGGCGATCTGCTGCTCCTTCTCGACGAGCTCGACCTTCACCTCCTCCTCCTTCACGGCCTGGCCGGTCTTGAAGCGCTGGAGGTCGTAGGCTAGGTCGGCGGCCGCCTTCTTCTCATTCACGGCGGCCTGGTACTCGGCCCGCTTGGACTCGTAGTCCCGGTTCGCCTCGGCGATCTGGGTCTCGGCGATGTAGCGGGCGCTCTCCCCCTCCTGCTTGGCCTTGGCGGCGCGGATCTGCGCGTCCCGGTCGGCCTCGGCCTGGGCGATGATCGCGTCCCGCTTCACCTGGGCGAGGCGGGGCTGGCCGAGGGCGTCGAGGTAGCCGTGGCTGTCCTTGATGTCCCGCAGGGTGAAGGAGACGATGCGCAGACCCATGTGGGCCAGGTCGGGGACCGCCGCCTCCTGCACGCGCTGGGAGAAGCCCTCGCGGTTCTTGTAGATCTCCTCGACGATCATCGTGCCGAGGATGGCGCGGAGGTGACCCTCGAGGGTCTGGCGGGCGACCGCCTGGATGTCGCGCAGCCCGCGGCCGAGGAACTGCTCGGCGGCGGTGCGGATGCCCACGTCGGTGGACTGCACCTTCACCTGGGCGATGCCGTCGACCTGCACCGGCACGCCCTGCTCGGTGTAGACCTCGGGGGTCGAGACGTCGATGGTGATCACCTCGAGGGAGAGGCGATCGAACTTCTGGAACATCGGGATCACCACGGCGCCGCCACCCACCCGGAGGCGCACCTTTCCGGTGCCGGAGATGACCAGGGCCTCGTTGGGCCCGGCCTTCTTCCAGAGGGTGGCGATGGTGAAGGCGATGCCGAAGACGACCCCGACGGCTGCAGCCGCGTACGGTGCTACGGAGATGATGACATCCATGTGGTCACTTCCTTTCTTGATTGGCTTCTAGGACGAGGGGTTCCTGTCGGAGTCGTTGGTGGAGCCTAGCCGTTCGAGTCGCCGCCCAACGGGCTCGCGCACGATCGCGGTGCTTCCTTCCAGCCGCTCGATGAGAACCGTGGTGCCTACTGGAAGAGAGCCGCCCGTGAGGCTGCGAGCGGCCATGTTCTGGAGGGAGCCGGCTGCGATGAGGCTCACCTCACCAACCTTTCCTTCCGGAATGCTGACCGAGACCTGAGCCTCGGCACCAAGGAGATGGCGTCGACGGACCTCGCTCGACTGGCTCCAGGTGGTCCGGAGCTTGTGGAAGAAGATGCCCACCGCGCCACCCATTCCCAGACCGGTGGTCAGTGCGATGGGAAGGTGAAGAAGGACCCCGAGGCCCAGTTCGAGGCTGGCGTAGCCGGCGAGGCCGAAGCCCGCGAGGAAGGCCGAGATCACGTAGGGCGAGAGAAATGGGAAGCCGGGTTGGGCCTCGCCCATTCCATACCCCGCGTCGATGCTGTCGATGCCCGTATGGGCGAGGTCGAGGGCGTGTCCGCCGGCGTCGGTTCCATGGAATCCACCGTCGACGTTCGCGTCCAGCCCACCGTCGAGGCCCTCGACGCCGCCGTCGAGCCCGCCGTCGAAGCCACCGTCGAGGCCGTCGACGCCCCCATCGATGGAGCCGTCGAAGCCGTCCACCGAGGAGGAGTCGCCTCCTCCGATCCCGGCCATGACACCCGAGAGGAGGACCCAGAGGGCACCGGTGAGTCCGGTGAAGGCGTAGATCCACGACCAGGTCATCACGTTGCGTCCTCGACGGCGGATTGCAGCAGGTCTGACAGGGTCGCTCGCCAGGTCACGACGAGCGCGTGCAGCTCACCCACCGCCCCGGCGACGGCCAGCTCTCCGAGGGTGCGGGCGGTCTCGAGCCGGGTGGTGAAGGGCAGGCGGGGGTCCTGGATCGGATCGAAGTAGGTCACCAGGATCCGGGCGTCCTCGAGGAGGGCCTCGTGGTCGGCGGGGGCGTCCGGCCGGCGCTGCATCGCCTCGAAGAGGAGGCTCTCCAGCTCGCGGGCGGCGGCCGTGAGGCGCTCGCGGCTCGCGTGGCTCGCGCGCCCCGAGGGGCCCGGGTCGAGCTCGGCGAGGGTGAGGGTCTCCTTCGCGCAGGCCTCGAGGTGGGCCAGGGTCGGATCGAGGGCGTCGGGGGGCGCGGTCAGGGTGCGGCGCCCGTGGCGGCGCAGGGTGGCGCGCAGGCTGCGGGGGAGGCGCCAGCGGGAGCGGGCCAGGGGGAGGGGCAGGGGAGGCGGGACGCGGCCGATGTGCTCGAGTCCGCCGAGGACCTCCTCGAAGCGCAGCAGGAGGGCGGCGTCGTGGAGGATCCCCTCGGGGCCCAGCAGCAGGCCCCGGACGGTGTCCCGCCGGTCGGCCTTCAGGCGGGGGGCGTCCGCCGCCTGGCCGAGCGCGCGCAGGAGCGCCTCGGCCGCGGTGGGCGCCAGGAAGCCCCGGGCCGCGGCCTCGACGGTGATGCCATGCCGTGCGCGGAACGCTCCGGGCACCGACTCCCTCCTCCCTTTGGTGGCGGTGGCCGGCCCGCTGGCTGACCCCCGCGTCCTCCCCCATGGGCCGGCGCGGCCGCCGGGCGCTACTCGTTCTTCTCGGCGAGCCGCTTCTTGAGGGCGTCGAGCTCGTCCTCCACCGCGCTCGAGGCCTTGAGCTGCTTGAGCTTCTGCTCGATCTCGAGCTCGGCCCGGATGTCCGGGTCGGCGCCGGTGCTCACCGAGGAGAGCTCCTCCATCGCCTCCACCTTGCCCTCGATCTGGAGGATCTTCTCCTCCATCCGGGCGAAGGCCGCGAAGGCCGTGTCGTCCTGCAGGGCCTGGTGGGTGCCCTGGGCGACCTCGCGGGCGGCGATCATGTCCTCCTTCACCTTGGCGGCCCGGAGCCGGGAGACGAGCTGGGTCTTCTTGCTCTTGGCCTCCTCGATCTTGCTCTCGAGGGCGGTCAGCGAGGCTCGCAGGGTGTCGACGTAGTCCTTCTGCACGACGACCTGCTCCTCGAGGGCGCTGGCGCGGGACTGGGAGGCGCTCTTGCGGCGCAGGGCCTCACGGGCGAGGTCGTCGTCGCCGCCCTCGACGGCCGTGATGGCCTTGCGCTCCCAGGCCGAGACCTCCTCGTTGGCCGTCTGGAGCTTCTTCTCGAGCACCTTCTGCTGGGCGAGGGTGTCGATGACCTCCTTCTTGGCCTCCTTGACGTTGTCCTGCATGTCCACGATGGACTGCTCCAGGATCTTCTCCGGATCCTCCGCCTTGGAGATGAGGTCGTTGAGGTTGCTCTTGATCAGGGTGCTGATGCGAGAAAGGACGCCCATGCCGTCTCCTTACGGGTGTGAGCCTCACCAGGATCTTCCGGTCGGGCGACCGATCCCCGGCGGTGTGAAAAAGTGCAGTCAATGTAACAGTTTCGGCGGTCTGGAGAAGGGGTCGGTTTCTGGCCTCGGGGTCTGACGGGCGATACCCTCGCCGGATGGAGGAAGGTGCCAAGCCATGAGCACCCTGCGCTCGGTCTACACCAACCTGCGGGCCGCCCGGACAACCATCCGGGATGTCAGGCGATTCCAGCAGATCGCCCGGGTCCTCATGCGCCATGGCTTCGGCTTCCTCTTCTCCCGCTTCTCCCGGGCCGACCCCGAGCTCAAGCGGGCGCTGGAAGAGGCCCTGGAGGGGGTCGAGGAGGGCGTGGAGAGCGCCCCCAGCGCCGCGACCATCGATCTGGCCCGGCGGGCGAGGGCCTCGATCGAGGAGCTGGGCCCGGTCTTCGTGAAGTTCGGGCAGATCCTCTCGACCCGCCCGGACCTGGTCCCGCCGGTCTTCTGCCGGGAGCTGCAGGGGCTGCAGGACGACGTCGGGCCGATGAGCTCCGAGCAGGCCGGCGAGGTGATCCGCGAGTCCCTGGGGGTCCCGGCCTCCGAGCTCTTCGCCGAGATCGACCCGGTGCCCATCGCCGCGGCCTCGGTGGCCCAGGTGCACGAGGCCCGCCTCGAGAGCGGGGAGCGGGTGGCGGTGAAGGTCCAGCGCCCGCGGATCGCGGACACCCTCGACGCCGACCTGGACATCCTCTACTTCCTCGCCCGCCAGGTGGTCGAGGTGGCCCCCGAGGCCCGCTTCTTCGATCCGGTGGGCATCGTCCGCGAGTTCGAGAAGGCCGTGCGCCGCGAGCTCGACTTCGCCCAGGAGGCGCGCAACCTCATCCGCTTCGCCCGGAACTTCGAGGGCGTGGAGGGCATCCACATCCCGCGGGTCTACCGGGAGTACTCCTCGACGCGGGTGCTGACGATGGAGTTCGTCGATGGCCGCAAGGTGCAGGAGGCCATCGAGGAGGGCTACATCGAGGCCGAGGTCTGCGCCCGGGAGCTGCTCAACGCGCTCTTCAAGCAGCTCTTCCAGGACGGCTTCTTCCACGGTGACCTGCACCCGGGGAACATCTTCGTCCTCGACGACGGGCGGATCTGCTTCCTCGACTTCGGTCTCTGCGCCCGGCTGACCCCGGAGCGGAAGGACCGGGTGGTGGACGTGCTCTTCGCCATCGGCCGCGAGGACTACGACGGCCTGGCCCGGGCCTTCTTCGAGCTGGGCATCCGCGAGGCCCCGGTCGACTACGACGCCTTCGTCGCCGACGTCTACGACGTCGCCGAGCGCAACCTGATGGACACGCCCCTCTCCGAGGTGGACGTGGGTCACCTCTTCCGCGAGCTGGTGGAGGGCTGTCAGCGCCACCGGATGCGGATGCCCGCCGACTACACCCTGGTCTTCAAGGCGCTGATGACCATCGAGGGCCTCGGCAAGCAGATCGCGCCGGACATGGACGTGATCGCCGAGGCGCAGCCCTTCATCCAGGAGCTGCTGCGCGACCGCTACAGCCCCGAGCGGCTGGTGCGGCGAGCGATGGAGGGGGTCCACGTCGCGGGCAAGCTGATGCGGCAGGTGCCGCCGGCGCTGACCCGGGTGCTGGAGGACATCGACTCCGGCAGGATGTCCCTGAAGGTCGAGCTGCCGGCGGTCGAGACCCTGGTGGAGGACCGCCGCCGCTCGGACACCCTCTGGGGCCTGGGCGCCACCTTCGGCATCCTCACCCTCTCGGCCACCCTCGCCCTCGGCTACGAGGGCTACCTCATCTGGGGCTTCCCGGCGGTGAGCTTCGTCGGCTACCTGCTGGCGCTGCCCTCGGCGGTGCTCTTCCTGCGGGCCTGGTGGCGGCGCTGAAGCATCCCGGGCTGATCTATGATGAAGGTCCACCCCAACCGGAAGGCAGACCCCTGAAGGACCCCGAGTACACGCTCCTCTTCGTCGACGACGAGGCGGACGTCGTGGAGATCCTCACCGACACCTTCGAGGTAGAGTACCGGGTCTTCTCGGCGACGAACGGCGAGGAGGCCCTGGCGATCCTCGAGCGGGAGTCGGTGGACCTGCTGGTCACCGACCAGCGGATGCCCCGGATGACGGGCATCCAGCTCATCGAGCGGGCGCACGAGCTCGATCCCGAGCTCATCTGCATCATCCTGACCGGCTACACCGACCCGCCGGACCTCATCGACGCGATCAACCGGGGGCAGGTCTACCGCTACCTCACCAAGCCCTGGGAGCTGCAGGACCTGACGCTGACCGTGCAGGCCGCCCTGGAGAGCGTCGCGCTGCGCCGGCAGAACGCCAGCCTCCTGATCGAGGCCCAGAGCCGCCTCTCGGCCCTCGAGGTCCTCTACGAGGTCAGCCGGGCGGCGGGCGGCGGCGCCACCTACCGGGAGATCGTCGATCACGTCACGGCCTTCCTGCCGCGGGTGGTGGAGCACGTGGTCTGCGGCACCCTCCTGCGGGTGCGGCCGGGTGAGCAGGGCGTCCTGACCCTGCGCTGCCAGGCCCCCGTCGGCGAGGCCGTGCTGCGGCGGCTGAAGGACGAGCTGATCCAGCGCTACGAGGAGACGACCACCGAGCACCTCGAGGAGGCCGACCTCCTGGTCCGGATCACGGGGCGCCGGACCACCGGCGCCGAAGCGCCGGGGGAGGACGAGCTCCCGGGCCGCATCTTCCTGCCCCTGCGCTCGGAGGGGCGCCCGGTGGGCGTGCTGGGGATCGCCGCCCAGAACCCCGACGCCTTCGGGGCCGGCACCGAGCGGGTCCTGGACATCCTCGCCAACCAGATCGCCGAGTCCATCGAGACCCTGCGGCAGCGGCACGACGCCGAGCGGCAGCGCCTCAAGCGGACCATCGACGGGATGGCCGACGGCCTGATCATGACCGACGCCCGGGGCGAGGTGCAGGTGGCGAACGCCGCCGCGCGCAAGCTCCTCGGCGTGCCGCTCACCACCACCATCGACACCACCTTCCTGCGCGAGAACCTCGGCTTCTACCCCTTCGAGCTGGTCCGCGGCTGGGAGCGGCGGGGCGAGCGCGACGTGAGCGAGGATCTCGTCGTCGAGGATCGGGTGCTCCACTCGGTGGTCTCGCCCCTCCTCGACGCGAACGGCGCCCTCGGCGGCGTGGTCGTTGCCCTGCGCGACGTCACCGGGGCCCGGGCCCTGGACCGGCGCAAGCAGGAGTTCGTCTCGATCATCAGCCACGAGCTGCGCACGCCGCTGACCGCCATCACCGGCGCCATCGACCTGCTCCTCAACGGGCTGGTCGGGGAGATCACCGAGAAGCAGCACCGCTACCTGAGCCTGGCCAAGGGCTCCTCCGAGCGCCTCAACCGCATCGTGGACGATCTGCTCGACCTCTCTCGCTTCGCCGCCGGCAAGGTGCAGCTGGAGCTGGAGGTCGTGGATCTGGTGCAGGTGGTGCGGGAGGCCGTCGAGCGCTATGAGGGGGCGGTGCAGCGCGCCAAGCAGGAGCTGCACTTCCGCCACCCCGAGGGGGCGGTGAAGGTCCTCGTGGACCGGGACCGGGTGGATCAGGTGCTCAACAACCTGCTGACCAACGCGGTGAAGTTCACCCCGGAGGAGGGCGGCCGGATCGAGGTGGAGGTCTTCACCGAGCAGGACGTGGCGTCCACCGCGGGCTTCTCGATCTGGAACTCCGGCGAGGCCATCCCCGGCGAAGATCTCGAGCGGATCTTCGAGCAGTTCGAGCGCTCCAAGGGGGCCCGCCGCATCCGCGGCACGGGCCTCGGGCTGCCGATCTGCCGTCAGCTGGTCGAGGCCCACGGCGGCAGCGTCTGGGCCGAGTCGCAGGAGGGGCAGGGGGCGCGCTTCGTCGTGACCCTGCCGCTGGGCTCCCTGGAGGCCGCCGAGGAGAAGGGCGAGCGCGAGGAGGTCACCCTCACCGGAGAGGGCCGGGTGCTGGTCGTCGACGACGACCGCGGCGCGGCCTACGCCATGAAGGGCATCCTCCTGGGGGCGGGCTACGAGGTCGAGGTCGCGCACCACGCCGAGGAGGCCCTGGGGCTGGCCCGCAAGCGCCGGCCGGCCCTGATGATCGTCGACGTCTGCATGCCCGAGGTGGACGGCACCCGCCTCATCGAGATCCTCCGCCACGATCCGGAGACCCGGGGCGTGCCGGTGCTCGCCGTCTCGGGGAAGGAGAGTGGCGAGCGGGTCGCCAAGGTCGGAGCCGCCGGCTTCCTCACCAAGCCGCTCCAGCCCGAGCGCTTCCTCGGCGTCGTGGCCTCGCTGATCTCCGGGATCCGGGAGGGGATGCGGGTGCTGGTCGTCGACGACGATTCACCGATCCGCCAGCTCTGCCGGGAGGCCCTCGAGTCGACCGGCTATCTGGTGGCCGAGGCCGAGGGGGCGCGGGCCGCGCAGGCGCAGATCTCCTCCTTCCGGCCGGATCTGGTGCTCCTCGACGTGATGCTCCCCGACGGCGACGGCTTCCAGTTCCTGGAGGCGCTGAAGGCCGACCGGGCCACCAAGCTCACCTCGGTGATCTTCATCTCCGCCCGGGGCGACACCAGCGACAAGGTGCGGGCCCTGCGCCTGGGCGGGGACGACTACATCGTGAAGCCCTTCGACGCCCAGGAGCTCGTCGCCCGGGTCGACACCGTCCTGCGCCGCCGCGAGCAGGAGCTCTCGGCCAGCCCGACGACCCGCCTGCCCGGCGGCATGGCGATCGAGCGGGAGGTGCAGCAGCGCATCGAGGCGAGGGAGCCCTACGCCCTCTGCTACCTCGACATCGACAACCTCAAGGCCTTCAACGACTACTACGGCTACGCCAAGGCCGACGGGGTGATCCTCCAGACCGGCGACCTGCTGGTGGAGGCGGTCGAGCACTACGGCAGCCCGGACGACTTCGTGGGCCACATCGCCGGTGACGACTTCGTCCTGGTGACCTCCCCCGAGCGGGCGGACGGCATCGGCCGCGCGGCCCTCGAGGCCTTCGACCGGATCATCCCCCTCTATTACAGCGGGAAGGACCGGCAGCGCGGCTTCATCGAGACCCAGGACCGCTACGGCACCGAGCGGCGCTTCCCGGTGATGACCCTCTCGGTCGTCTCGGTGATCGACCCCGGGGGGCGCTTCGTCGATCACGCCGAGGTGGCCAGCCGCGCGGCGGTCCTGAAGAAGCAGGCCAAGACGATGGACGGCAGCGTCTACATCCGGGACGACGACACGGCCGCAGAGACGGGATGAGCCTCTACCAGAAGCTGATCGTCTTCATGCTGGCGGCGACGGTCGTCCCCATGGCCGTGGTCGGCTTCGCCCTGGTCCGGCAGTCGGAGGACGCCCTGCGCGAGCGCATCCGCGCCGCCCAGGAGGAGGCGGCCGTGGCCGAGGCGCGGGCAGCGGCCACGCTGATCACCGAGCAGGTCGACGACCTGCGCCGGGCGGCCCACGCCTTCGATCTCCGGGGCGCCGACGAGGCCGCGCTGCAGGGCGCGCTGCGGATGATCTACCAGGCCGCCCCGGACGTCGCGATCACCCTGGTGGTCGACGACCGCGGCGCGCTGCAGGCCCCGCCGGTCTTCCTGGAGGATCCCGCGGCGATCCCGGAGCTCGCCGAGCACCCGGTGCGGGAGGCGGCGGCGGTCAGCCGCCTGCAGACCTTCGTCCCCCTGGAGCGGGCGGTGGAGGAGGGGGTGGGCGCGGTGGTCCTCTCCCCGCCCTACCTGGTCGCCGAGGCGCGAGAGGTCGCCTTCGCCCTCGCCTTGCCCGTGGCGCGGCAGCCGCAAGGGAACCTGGTCTTCGCCGCCGAGGTCTCCCTCGGGGCGCTCGTGGAGCAGGTGCAGTCGGTCTCGGCCCTCGGCGAGGTGATCATCGTCGACCGCGAGGGGAGGGTGGTCGTCCACCCGCAGCCCTCCCGCCTGCGCGAGCCGCTCGCCCTCGGGGGGCTGGTGGAGCACCTGCCCCTCACCGCCCGCGCCTCGCTCGATCTGTGGGAGGGGCAGGAGCGCCTCCTCGCCGCCGGCGCCCCGGTGCCCGTCCCCGGCCTGGACTGGACGGTGGTGATCGTGATGCCCCAGGCCCGGGCCTTCGCGAGCGTCGCGCGCCTGCGCTGGACCGTGCTGGGAGCCTCCGGGGCCACGGTGCTCCTCCTGCTCGTCCTCGGCGGCCTCTTCACCCGCCGCATCGGCCGCGCCCTGGGGAAGGTGCGCGCGGGCGCCGAGGCCTTCGGGCGAGGGGATCTGCTGCACCGGATCGACCCGCCCTCGGAGGAGGAGCTCCACGCCCTGGCGCTCTCCTTCAACGCCATGGGCGAGGAGATCCACGCGGCCCGCCAGAAGCTCGAGAGCTGGAACGACGAGCTGCAGGCCGAGGTGGAGGCGCGGACCGCCGAGCTGCGCGCCGCCCAGGCCCGGCTGCTCCAGGCCCAGAAGCTGGCCGCGGTGGGCCAGCTCGGCGCGGGGGTGGCGCACGAGATCAACAACCCCCTGGCCGGCATCCTGGGCAACGTGCAGCTGCTCCTGCTCAAGCGCCGCAAGGCCGGCGCCGAGGAGAAGGAGCTCTCGACCCTGGAGAAGATGGAGGAGGCGGCGCGGCGCTGCCGGGCCATCACCCAGACCCTCCTCGAGTTCTCCCAGCAGGCCGACGGTCATCCGCAGCCGGTGGACGTGGGGGAGCTGCTCGCGGCCGCGGCCGCCGCCAGCGCGAGCCAGCGCGAGGAGCCGGGCGTGGAGGTCGAGCTCGAGGTGGCGGAGGACCTGCCCCGGCTGCAGGCGGATCGCGGCCAGCTCCAGCAGGCGCTGATGCACCTGCTCTCCAACGCGCAGATCGCGGTCGGGGAGGGCGCCGGCGGCCGGGTGCGGGCCGGGGCGCGGCGCGAGGGGGACGAGCTCGTGCTCTGGGTCGCGGACGACGGGGTTGGCATCCCGGCCGCGGACCGCGAGCGGATCTTCGAGCCCTTCTTTACCACCAAGCGGCACTGGACCAGCCTCGGCCTGGGGCTGGCGGTCACCTACCGGATCGTCGAGGCCCACGGAGGCCGGATCGAGGTGAAGAGCGAGGTGGGCGAGGGGACGGAGGTTTCCCTGCGCCTGCCCATCGATCCATAGTCGAGAGCGTCCGTGGCGAAGCGCAAGAACCTCATCTTCGGTCTGGCGGTGCTGGCGCTGCTCCTGGTGGTGCCGCTGGCGTGGTGGATGCTCCTGGAGCGGCCGCCGCTGCCGCCCCCGCCCGCCGCGACGCCGCCGCCC
Organism: Deltaproteobacteria bacterium; assembly: GCA_029210625.1. NCBI lineage: Bacteria > Pseudomonadati > Myxococcota > Myxococcia > Deltaproteobacteria bacterium. Next base: position 37,615 of record JARGFU010000027.1, read on the forward strand.
GAGCTCGAGGTGCCGCCGCCGCCTCCCGCCGAGGCCCGGGTGGTGGTCCCCGAGGCCGTCGACGTGGTGGCGGTGAGCGGCGAGGTGCTGGTGCAGCGGGGAGAGAGCGGGAGCTGGCAGCCCCTGGGGGCGGGGGAGCAGCTCTCGACCACCGATCGGATCCGCACGGGGAAGGCGTCGGAGGTGCGGCTGCGCGCCGCCGACCACACCGTCACGCTGGTGCCCCACACCGAGCTGAAGGTGGGGGAGCTCACCGCCGAGCTCTCCGCCTTCCTCCTGCGCCGGGGCATGGTGCGGGCCTCCGCCGAGGGTCCCCGGGCGCTGCGCTTCGGCGCCGCCGAGAGTGACGTGCAGGTCGAGGCCCGGCAGGGCCGCTTCGACCTGGCCACCGACGGGAAGGGGACCGTCGCGGTGGCGAGCACGGCGGGAGAGGTGGAGGTGTCGGCGCGCGGCGAGGCCGTGGTCCTCCAGCCCGGCTTCGAGACCCTCGTGCGCAAGGGGCAGGCCCCCACCGCGCCGGCGCCGATCCCCGCGGAGCTGCTCCTGCGGGTGAAGTGGCCGACGGCCCGCCGGACGAACAAGCGCGCGATCACCGTGGAGGGGCGGACCCGGCCGGCCGCCCTCGTCTTCCTCGACGGAGCGCTGGTGGAGGTGGCGGAGGACGGGAGCTTCAGCCAGCGGCTGCCCCTGAAGGAGGGCCGCAACCAGGTCCAGCTCGAGGGCATGAGCGTCGGCGGTCAGGCGGGCACGCAGCGCAGCCCGGTGATCGTGGTCGATACCAAGGGGGCGAAGGCGGACTTCGACACCAAGGAGCTGTGGGAGTAGGTGCTCACGTTGAGCACACCGGGCGCCGGGCTCCCACAATGTCGGAAAATGCGTACATTGACGGGGGTTTAGCCGACTCCTACGATCCACGTAGGAGGCACATGGGCAGACTCGCGACCACCACAGCCGCTCTCCTCTTTGCTCTGGCGGTGGGCAAGCCGGCGACGGCGCAGGTGACCATCGACGGCGCCGCGGTGCAGGTCACCACCCGCGTCACCAGCCAGCTCGATCCGAGCATCGACGGTGATCTGGTCGTCTACTCCGACCTCTCCAGTGGCGACGCGGACGTCTACTACACCGACCTCTCCACCGGAGTGGAGTCGCAGGTGACCACCGCGCCGGGCTTCCAGCAGCTGCAGGACGTCGGCGGTGGCGTGATCGTGTACTCCGAGCTCTCGCCCGCGACCGGCGCGTCGGTGATCCAGACCCACGACGTCTCGACCGGGCTCACCGCGCCGGTCGTCTCGGCGACGGCCAACGACTCGAACCCGACCATCTCGGGGGGCGTCGTCGCCTTCCAGGGGCTCGGCGCCAGCTTCGACATCTACGCCTACGATCTCTCGGTCGGCGCGACGATGGCGATCACGGCGACCGCCGCGCACGAGACCGAGCCCCGGGTCGATGGCTCGCGGATCGTCTACCAGCGCCTCTCGGGCACCCGCTGGGACGTGCTCCTCTTCGATCTCTCCACCAACAGCGAGCAGCTCCTCGCCGCGGGCCTCGCCACTCCGCCCACGCCGGATCTCTCCGGCGACACCGTGGTCTGGGTCGGCGGCGTGGCGGGCGACTCCGACATCATGGTCCTCGATCTCGCCACCGGGAGCGCACAGACCCTCGCCGCGCCGGGCGATCAGAACCGCCCGCGGGTCTCCGGCGCGATGCTCGCCTACGACGATCTGGGGGGAACGGATCTCGACGTGGTGGTCCGCCACCTGCCGAGCGGCGCCGAGCGCCGGATCGGCGGGGCCGTCGGCAGCGTGGAGTTCCTCAACGACCTCACCGAGGGGCGGGTCGCCTACACCAGCGACGTCTCCGGCAACTTCGACATCTGGGTCTACGAGTTCACCCTGAGCGAGCCGCCTCCCCCGGGTGATCTCTGCGAGGGTGGGGCGACCCCCGACGAGAGCTACGTCTTCGACGAGGACGCGAGCGCGACGATCGCTGGCTCGGGTAGCGGCCAGCTGGTCGTCCGCGCCGAGGGCGACTGCGAGGACACGATCGTCTCCCTCGATGGCGCGACCCTCCTCGGCGAGGAGGACTTCGCCAGCGGCGCGGCCTGCTGGTCCCTGGCGGTGAGCGTTGCCGGGGGCGAGATCGTGAGCGTCGCCCTCGACGACGACCACGACGACGACGGCGAGACCGGCGACGAGGACGACCACGCCGGCTGCACCCACGAGAACCAGCGCGGCCAGGGCCACACCGAGCACGGCAACGGCAACGGCTACGGGCACTACAAGGACCGCGGCGAGAGCTGCTCGGTCAGCGTGGAGCTCTACCTGGACGCCCCGGAGTCCGAGCCCCTGGCCAGCTGCGCGACCGGGACGGGCGGCGCCGGCCTCTGGCTCCTCCTGCTGGTCCTGGGGGGGCTCGCCCTCTCCCGCCGCCAGGAGCGGGCGCCGATCCGCGTGCGCCACTCTGACCGCCGCTTCAGGTAGCATTCCCCCCTGATGGGAGGGGTGAAACACGCCATCGTGTGGGCGGTGCTCCTGCGCCTCGCGGCGCCCGCTCTGGCCCTGGCCGGGGAGGGGACCGGAGGGCTGGAGCTCTGGCTCACCGCGCCCGACGCCACCGTCACCCGGCCCCTCGACTTCGCCCTCGTCCGCCGGGACGCCGAGGGCCGGGTGGTTTCGCCGGGGGAGGTCGAGGTCGAGGCCCGGCCGGGTCGGGTCGCCCCGCTGGACTGCCCCGATCCCCGCCTGCGCTGCTTCCAGCTGATCCCGCCCCCCGCCCACCGCGGAGAGCTCCTCCTCGTGGCGAGCGCCGGGGAGGCGCGCGTCTCCCGCCGGCTCGTCCTCGGACCCCCCGAGTCCGCGCGGATCGAGCTCTCGGTCGAGCCGGCCGTGCTGGTGAAGCGGCCGGGGGCCACGGCGACGGTGCGGGTGAAGGTCACCGGGAGCAGCGGCGGCGTGATCCCGATCTTGAGCACGAACCTCGGTGAGGTGGGGCCCCTCGAGCCCGAGGGGGAGGGGGCCTTCCGGGCCACCTACCGCCCGAGCGAGAAGCGCTACCCCGAGGTGGCGATCCTCTCGGCCTTCCTCCCCTTCCCGGACGCGAGCTCGCCGGCCTTCGCTTTGGCGCAGGTGCAGCTGCCCCTCCCGGCCGCCATCGATCTGCCCGGCAAGACCCGGCCGCGGGTGCAGATGTCGGTGGAGATCGCGGGGGAGACCTTCGGCCCGGTGCCCTCGGACGAGCGAGGGCACTTCCAGGTGCCGGTGGTCGTCCCCCCGGGGCACGGCGAGGCGCGCGGGGTCTCCATCGACAAGCTGGGCAACCGGCGCCGCACGCCCATCGATCTCCGCCTGCCGCCCACCAACCGCCTGGCGGCCACCGCCCACCCGCGCACGCTGGTGGCGGACGGTCACTCGATGGCGCAGGTGGTGGTCACGGTGATCGACGCCTTCGGCAGGCCCGCGGAGGGCAGCGCGCCGGTGCTGGCGGTCGAGCGCGGCCGGCTCTCGGCGCCCGAGCCCGCAGGGGTGGGCAGCTACCGTGCCTGGTACACCGCGCCGGTCGGCGTGGGGGAGGGGCTGGATCGGCTCACGGTCACCCTGCCGCGGGATCGCAAGTCGAAGGCGACGCTCGAGCTTCGCCTCCTCCCGGGGCCTCCCGTCACGGCGTCGGTCGAGGTCGAGCCCGGGGTCGTCGCCGCGCCCTCGGACGAGCAGGTCCGGATCCAGCTCTCGGTGCAGGACGCCTGGGGCAGCCCGGTGGCGGCGCCCAGGGTGAGCGTCGAGGCGGCGCGGGGGAGGGTGCGGGCCGACGCCCCCCTGGCCCTGCGCTACCTGCCGCCCTCCACGCCCGAGGGGTGGGAGGACCCGCTCACGATCCGGATCTCCCCGGCCCGCGAGCCCCGGGCGGTCGCCGCGGCCATCGATGTCGAGGCCGGCGCGCTGGTGCTCCTCGGCGTCGGCGGGCGGCCGGTCCCGGGCACGGAGCTGACGATCGGAGAGGCGGAGAGCACGCGCACCGACGCGCAGGGCGAGGTGCCGCTGCCCGAGGGAGAGACGATCTCCCTGCGCTGGGCCGGCCGCGGCGAGGACTTCCTCCTGCACCGGGCCCTCGACCTCGAGGGACGCCCGGTGGTCTTCCCCGGCCACCGCCGGGAGCTGGTCCTCACCTCGAGGGTGATCCTGATGGAGCCCGAGCCGGTGCGGGTGAGGGTGGCGATCGAGGCCGTCGGCGGCGCGCCGGCCCTCGTGCGGTGGAGCGTGAACCCCGACGCCGGGGAGCGGCGGGTGCGCCTGCAGGTCGGTGAGCGCGAGCCCATCGAGCAGCGGGGCCTCTCCGGCGAGTGGCGGGGCGAGGCGGCGGCCGGCGAGCTGGTCACCGTCACCGATCTGGAGACCGGGGTCATCGGGGTGGTGGAGATGAGGGCCCCGTGAGGCGGGCGCTCACGCTCGCCGGCCTCGCCGCCGCGCTCCTGGGTGGGCCCCGCTTGGCGGCCGCGCAGCTCGCGGCGAGCGAGCCCGCCACCACGGTGCTCGGCGAGGTCTGCGAGGACCTCGGGGCCGACGGCCGCTGCGACCCTGCCGATCCGCCCCTCGGCGGGGTGGTGATCCGCACGACCCGGGGGGCCGTCGTCCGCACCGATGCCCGGGGCCGCTTCCGGCTCCCGGTCATCGGCGCCCGCAGCCTGGCCCGGGACGAGGTCGGCCGCCTGCGACCGCGCCTGGAGCAGCTCTACCTCTTCGTGGACTCCCGCTTCCTCGGCGGCCGGCGGTCCCCCCCCGCCGGGCAGTGGGTCGATCTGATCCCCGGCGGCACGGTGGGGGTGACCTTCGCCCTCGCGCTCGAGCGGGCCGGAGAGCCCGAGCGCTCCCGCGCCGGCGTCGAGACGGGGGTGCTCCCGGCGGCCGCACAGGAGGCGGCGGGCTTCACCCTGCAGGTGCCCTACGAGCTGCGGCCGGGGCACCTGCTGGAGGTGGAGGGCGTGCCCGTCGCGGCCGGCGAGGACGGCGTGGCCCGGCTGCCGGTGCCCCTCGAGGGCCGGGAGGGCGTCACGACCTTCGTCGATCGCGCGCCGGACGGGCTGGCCCAGGTGCTGGAGGTGCGGGCCCTGCGCGTGCCCTGGGAGAACGGCGCTCAGCTCCTCGTCCACCGGGAGGTGGAGCGCCTGGCGGTGCTGGAGCTGCCTTCGGGGCCGGTGGCCCCGGGGAGGCTGCGCGTGGCGGTGCGGGCGCCGCCGGGCACCACCCTCCGCCTCGGCGACGCCGAGGCCCTGACGATCGACGAGAGCGGGCGGGGCGAGCGGTGGATCGAGGTGGCGGGTGAGCCCCTCGAGATCGAGCTGCTGCGCCCCGACGGCCGGCGGCGGTCGCTGCGCCTCGAAGTGCCGGTGGATCCCCGCCTGCTGCGCACCCTCCACGTCGCCGCGGATCTGCGCGCCGGCCACGGGGACGGTGTCTTCGGCGAGGGGCGGGTGGAGCTCCTCGGCGAGCTGCCGCTCCTCGGCGGGACCCTCGGGGGCGGGCTGCTCCTCTCCGACGCCCGGATCGTCGAGTGGGGGCGCGGCGGCCGGCTGCTCACCGCCGCGAACGGGCCGGTCTACGGGCGGGTCCCCGATCCCGAGGTGGTCGGCCACACCTTCGCCGACGAGAGCGTCTTCGTCGACGAGAACCCGGCGGCGCTCACCCTCTGGGGCGGCTGGCGGGGCGAGGCCGGCGAGGTCGGCTTCGGCGGCGGGCGCACGCCGCTGGTGGGCGGCGAGGTCGGGCGCTTCGACCGGGCGACCCTCGGACCGTCCGTGGATCTCGCCGCGGAGCTGGGCTCCACGCGCGTGCGCTTCGCTGGCGCCGCCGACGCCTGGGGAGTGCCCCTGATGGACGACCCGGGGGTGCTGCCGGCCCACGCCCTGCTCGAGGCCACCGGCGGCGCCTTCTACCTCCTGCCCCACCGGCGGATCGCCGAGGGCTCGGAGCGGCTCTGGATCGAGCACCTCGATCCTTCCTCCGGGCTGCCCCTCGACCGTCGGCTGCTGCGGCGGGGCCGGGACTACGAGCTGGACCTCGAGAGCGGGCGGGTGCTGCTCGCGGCGCCGCTGGGCCTCTCGGGGATCGCGCCGGGCGGCCGGCTGGGCGAGCGGTCGCTCGGAGGCCCCGCGCGGCTGGTGGCCGACTACCACTACCGCCCGGACGGAGCCGGGCGGGGCTACGCCGCTGGTGGGGCGCGGGTGTCGGTGGAGCAGGGCTGGCTGCGGGCCGGGGTGCAGGCCGCGGGGGTGAACGCCGGGCGCTACGGGCTGCTGGCGGGGGACGTCGCCCTCGAGCCGCTGGAGGGCCTCTCTCTCTCGGCGAGCGTGGCCCGCTCGGCGGGCAACCCCTTCTTCCCGGAGCCAGTCTCCTCGTTCGTGTGGCCCGGCGTCTTCCTCTCGGACGCGGCCACCAGCCTGGACGGGGGCGAGCGCTACCTCCAGGAGCAGGTGGGAGGGCTCGACGAGCAGCGAGGCCTGGCCCTGGCCGCCCGCCTCCGCTACGACGCCGGGGGGCTCTTCGGGCTGGAGGCGATGGGCCAGCAGCGGGATCGTGGCTTCGCCGACGGGACCGGTCTGGGCGGCGCACGGGCCCTCGGAGCCCGGCTGTGGGTGGGCGACGAGGACCTGGGGCTCTTCGCCGACCTGGGACTGGGGGAGGGGCCGTCGACGGGTTGGGGGCAGTACCACGAACGGCAGGGGGGCTCGCTGCGGGGGCAGGCCCGACTGGGAGACTTCGGGCTGTCGCTGGAGGGCGGCTACCGGTCGTACACGACCGTCGTCACGGAAGGGGTCGCGGGCGGTCGCTACGAGGGTCACCACCTCTTCACCGGCCTCGAGCTCTCCTGGCGGGCCAGCGAGTCCCTCGAGCTGCTCGTCGGTCACCTCCAGGGCTTCGCCCGCGGCGGCACCGGACCGATGGCCGAGGATCCGACCTTCACCTCGGTGGGGGTGCGGACGAGCCTGCCCTCGCTGGGGCGGCTGGAGGCGCGGGGCGGCGTGCACCTCGACGGCCGCCCGGGCTTGCGCCTCTCCTGGCTGGCCGAGCAGCGAGGCGAGACGCGCTACGCGAACTTCGCCACCGAGACCGACCGCGCCTGGGACGGCCAGGGGCAGGCCTCGGTGGTCGGCGGCCGGCAGGTGGTGGGCATGAGCACCGACCTCTTCGCCGAGTCGCGGGTGACCCGCGACCTCGCCGGGGCCGCCGAGGCAGGCACGGCGGTCGGCGGCCGCTGGGGCGAAGGGCCGCTCTCGCTCACCGCCACCTACGAGCGCGCCGCCCGGCCCACCGAGAGCCTCGGGCGCCTGCGCGACGGACTCTTCCTGCGGGCCGGCTGGAGCGGGAGGAGGCTCTCGATCTCGGCCTTCGGCGAGAACACCCGGGCCTACGCGAGCGTGTTCGAACGCGCGTTCACCCGTCGCTCGGTGGGGGGCTTGAGCCTGCACCTCGCGCCCGCCGACGGCCTCGCCCTCGGCCTGCGCGCGCTGACCTCGATCGTCGAGCGCGAGGGGGGCCTCGACGACACCGCCGGCGTGGAGGCCAGCTCGGACCTGGTCTACCGGCCCGCGCGGGGGCTCCTCTCCCTCGCCTACCTCCACTACGGCCTGCGCTCCGATCCACGGGTGGACGCCGCCGGCCTCTGGCACCGCCGCCACGACGCCCGGGCGGGCCTCGGCCTCGGCCGCTCCACCGGGCCGACCCTCCTGCTCGCCGGGGTGCTGGCGGTGGACGAGGCGCGCCGCCCCTCCACCGGCGAGGCGCCGGCGGCGCGCGCCCTGGTCGGCACCCTCCGGGGCAGCTGGCCCCTCTTCGGGCGGGTCGAGCCGGTGCTGGAGCTGGGCCTGCGCCGCCTCTGGGGCGCGGGCGAGGATCTGCCGGTGGCGACCCTGCGGGCGGAGGTGCTGGCGGTGCTCGGCCCGCTGCGCCTGGGCCTGGGTGGCGCGCTCACCGGCTTCACCGGGGAGGGCACCGAGGCCGTCTCGGGCGAGCCCGCGGCGCCCCGGATCTACCTCGTGCTGCGGGGGGCGCTGTGAGCGGAGGCGCTAGAATGAGGGGCATGATGCCCGGGCGCCGCCTCGTCCTGGCGCTCCTGGTGGGGAGCGTCCTCGCCTGGCCCGCGCCGGGCCGCGGGGCAGGGGAGTGGCACTCGGCCCCGCTCCCCGAGGGCAGCGTCGCGCCGGTGGGGCAGGGCGAGGCCTGGGACGTGGTCTTCCTCGATCCGCCGGCCGCCGTCGGGCTCGAGGGCTTCATCGTCACCCGCACCGCCACCCCCGCCGTCTCGGTGGTGCCCTTCGTCCTGCCGGACGCCGGGCCCCCGAGCTGGGATCCCGCGGCGGCGAGCGCGCAGGGCTGGACCGGCGACGCCCCCCGGATCGCGGCCTCGGGACGGCGCGTGATCCTCACCCACCAGGCGCTCAACGCGGGGCACTTCGACGGCACGGCCTGGAGCGACTTCCCGGCCACCGCGCAGCTGCAGAGCGGGGTCGCCTTCGACGTCCAGGGGAACGATCGCGCCATCGTCGGGACGACGGCGGCCTTCACGGGCTTCCGGATCGTCCAGGGCGGCACCTGGCCGGTCACCAGCACCGGCTTCAGCCAGGGCGAGGTCTTCGCCTGGTCGGGGCAGCGGGTCCTCGCCTTCGGCACCTTCGGGAGCCTCGCCAGCACGGACGGCGCGGCCACCTTCCTGCCGACCGCCCTCACCGTCTTCCCCCAGGACATCGTGGCCCCGCCCGGCGCCACCGGGGGCTTCTGGGCCGTCTCCCAGGCCGGGACCTACCGGGTGATCGACGATCCGGCCGGCACCTTCGTCGAGACCGCCCACGACACCGGCGGCGCCGAGGACCTCGTCGCCATCGGGCGCAACGGCGGCGAGGCCTGGGTGCTGCAGTCCGAGGGCACCCTGCACTGGCACGCGAGCGGTGAGAGCCCCGACTGGCTCGATCTGGGCGGCACCTACCTGCAGTGGAGCACGGGGCTGCCGGTCGCCCGGGGCCTCGCGGTGGCGGGCGACCACCAGGCCGTGGCGGTGGGCGCCGACGGCGCGGGCCTGCCGATGATCGCCTGGCGCAACCGGCCGCCCGGCGCGCCCTCCCTCCTGGACGCCGCGGTGGAGGAGGGGAGCGGCGCCGACAAGAGCATCACCGCCGACGGCGGCGATCCCGAGGGGGCCGGCGTGGTCCTCGCCTGGGACTGCAGCGACGGCAGCACCGGCAGCGGCGCCACCCCGGGGGTGCCCTTCGATCTGCTGGTGCCGGACCAGCCCGCCTGCGAGGGCGAGAGCTACGTGATCACCTGCGCGATCACGGCCACCGAGACCGGCGCGGGGGTCGAGGGGCTCTCCTCACCCCCCGAGACCCTGGACGTGCAGGTCGCCGGGGTCGACGACGCGCCGCCGACGGTGCAGGCGCTGGAGCTCCGGGAGGCCGGCGCCCCCCTCGCCGATCCGGTGGAGGTGGCCGTCGCCGCCTCCCTCACCGCCGAGGCCCTGGCCACGGACCTCTGTGACCCCGGCCCCCTCGGCGTGAGCTGGCGGCTGCTGGATGCGGCGGGCAACCCCCTCTCCGTGGGGCCGAGCGCCGCGACCTGGACCTTCCCGGCGCCGGATCCCGGGGCGAGCGCCCAGACCTTCCGGGTGGAGGCCACGGTCCGTGACGCCGCCGGCAACGCCACCGTGGCGACCCGGGACTTCACGGTCCATCCGCCCACGCTCTTCACCCTCACCTGTCCGGCCTCGATCGTGGCGGGCGAGACCGACACCGTGACGGCCACCGTCCAGAGCGGCGCCGCCAGCGTCGCCTGGAGCCACGTGGACGCGTCCTCCTTCGTCTCGACCCTCCAGCCCGCCGGGCTCTCGGCCAGCCTGACCCCGGACGCCTGCGGATTCCTCGCCCCCGGCGAGGGCGTCACGGTCACCGCCACCCCCGATGGCCCCGGCGGCGGCAGCCCCGAGAGCTGCCTCGTCCCGATCCTGCCGGGCGCCACGCGGCCCTCTCTCGACCTGCTGCCGGGCGGCGATCCCATCGTCTGGGAGCTCCCGGTCGCGGGAGGTAGCCTCACCCTCGAGCCCCTCCCCGGCTTCGCCTGCGGTGACGAGCAGGTGAGGCTGCGCTGGGACCTGAGAGGCCTGCCCGGGGAGCTGCACCCCGCCGGGGCGGCCGGAGGGCTGGTCGATCAGGCGCAGGCCCTGCCCCTGACGCTGGAGGCCACGGCCGACGAGGTCGCGGCCGTGCTCGGCGCGGCGGGCAGCTTCGAGGGGCCGCTGGTGCTCGAGGGCCGCTACCTGCCGGGCACCTGGCACGAGGACGATCCGGCGGCCTACCCTCCGGTGGTCCTGGAGCGCACCCTGCGGATCGTGCCCGCCCCCGCGACCGAGACCACGGTGGCGCTGCTCGCCTCCGGCGCCGTCGGCCCCGGCGAGATCGTCCCGGCCCGGATCACCTTCCGCTCCGACGTCCCGGTCTCCGAGGTCCGCCTGGGCCTCGCCGCCCGGGGCCTCTCCCTGGTGCCCGGCTCCCGGGTGGAGGTGGCGAGCGGCTGCGCCACCACGAGCGCCGCCGCCGCAGCGGCACCGGGCGGCCTCGTCCTCGCCCTCGACGCCGTGCCGGCGGCCTGCACCGTCGAGCTCACCGCGCTGCTGCGGGTGGAGTGGGGGGCCTCCTCCCTGGCCTTCGAGGCCTGCACCTGGCGGGAGGGGCCCCTCGCCTGCGAGGGCCGCGCCGTCCTGGGCCGGGCGGGGATGTTCGGCTGCGATCAGGGCCGCGGGGCCGGCGGCGGCGCGCTGGCCCTCGGGCTGCTGCTCCTGGGCCTCTGGTGGCGGCCCCGGCGCTGATCCTCGCGGGCCGTACAGCCGCGCCGGTCGATGTGGTACGAGCACGATCCTGATGCGGGTCGACTCCATCCTGGGCCACGATCGCCCCAAGACGATCCTCTCGGCGGCGCTGGCCGGCGGGCGGCTCCACCACGCCTGGCTCTTCTCCGGGCCCGCCGGGGTGGGCAAGGAGCTGCTGGCCATGATCTTCGCCCGGGCCCTCCTCTGCGAGGGCGGCGATGCGGGCCGCCCCTGCGAGGCGTGTGAGAGCTGCGAGCGCTCGGCGCGGGGCGTGAACCCCGACCTGGTGATCGTCCGGCCCGAGGCCGAGCGTGTGGCTCGCAACGAGATCGACCGGGACGCGCTCGAGGGCAGCCCCTCCCGCGAGATCCGCATCGCGGAGGTCCGGGCCCTCGAGCGGCGCCTGCGCCTGCCCTCCCACCGGGGCGGCCGCACGGTGGCCCTGATCAGCCCCGCCGAAGCCATGAACGGCTCGGCCCAGAACGCCCTCCTCAAGACCCTCGAGGAGCCGCCCAACGGAAGCGTCCTCTTGCTGGTGACCGACGCCGAGGGCGCCTTGCTGCCCACGGTCCGCTCGCGCTGCCTGCGGCTGCCCTTCGGGCCCCTGCCCACCGCGCTGCTGGAGCGCGAGCTGCGCGCCCGCCTCGAGTGCGACGAGGCGGTGGCCCGCTCGGTGGCGGCCCTCTCGGGCGGCTCCCTGGGCCGCGCCCTGCAGCTGGGCACCGAGAGCGCCGAGCGCCGCTACCAGGTCCTCGATCTGCTCGAGGTGCTCACCACCAGCCGCGGCCCGGATCCCATCGAGATCCAGCGGGCGGCGGCCGAGTGGTCCGGCGACCGGGACGACACCACCTGGCTGCTGGAGATCACCGAGGGCTACCTGCGGGATCTGCTCGCCGCCGCCGCCGGCGCCGGGGCCGAGGCCCTCCACAACCACGATCGCGTGGATCCGATCCTCGCCACTGCGGCGCGGGTGGCGCCCTTCCGGATCCACGCCGCCCTCGAGAGCCTCGAGGAGGCGCGGGCGGGGCTCGCCCGCAACGCCAACCTGCGCCTGACCCTCGAGCGCACCCTCGGCCGGGTCGCGGAGGCCCTGTGAGCGACGACGCCCGGATCCTGCTGCTGGTCGGCGACGAGTTCCTGGTGCGGGAGCGCGCCCGCCAGCTGGCCGACGCGCGCGTGCCCGAGAGCATGCAGAGCCTCAACCTGGTGGTGCTCGACGGCCCGGGCACCGACGCCCGGCAGATCGCCCAGCACCTGGCACAGGTGCCGATGTTCCGGGGCGCGAAGGTGGTGCTGGTCCACGACACCACCCTCCTGGCGGGACAGAAGGACCTCGCGGACCTGCTGGAGAAGGCCCGCAAGCAGGTCGAGGACGGCAAGCTCGGCCCCGCCACCCGGCGGGTGCTGGGGGTGCTGGCGAGCGCCGGCTGGTCGATCGCGGACCTCACCGAGGCGAACAAGGCCCGCTTCAAGAAGGAGCTGGGCGTCGACCGCGACGTCTTCGGCAAGCCCTTCTTCCAGCGCATCCGCGAGCACGCCGAGGAGCAGGAGTGGCGGGTCCCCGAGTCGGAGACCGAGGCCCTCGAGCGGCTGATCGCGGATCCCCCGGGAGAGAACGGCCTGATCCTCACCGCCGAGGCCGCCGACAAGAAGCACCCCCTCTACCGGAAGATCGAGGAGGTCGGCGCCGTCGAGGTCCACCGGGCCCAGCAGCGCGGCCGGGACATCGAGACCCTCGACATCTCCGCGGTGCGCGACGGCATCCTGAAGGAGCACGGCAAGCGGCTGACCCCGGGGGCCGAGCGCCTCCTCAAGCGGGCCATCGGCAGCGAGCTGCGGCTGCTCGCCACCGAGCTCGAGAAGCTCTGCCTCTTCGCGGGTGAGCGCCCGCAGGTGACGGAGGAGGACATCCGCGAGCTCGGCATCTCCCAGGTGCGGGAGGAGGCCTTCTGGGAGCTCGGCTCCGCCGTCACCGCCGGCGACGCGGCCCGGGCGCTCTACTTCCTCGGCGACGCCCTCGATCACCGGCACGCGCCCCTCCAGATCCTCGGCGGGATCGCCTCGGCGGTGCGCAACGCGCTCCAGGTCCGGGCGCTGGGGGAGCGGGCCGGCCTCTCCGGGCGCCTGCGGGAGATGCCCCCCGAGCTGGTGGCCGAGGTCGGCGCCCTGCGCGGCCGCAAGCCGCACCCCTTCGCCCTGCTCAAGGAGTGGGAGCGCGCCAGCAGCTGGCCGGACCTCGCGGCCCTCCAGCTCGCCCTCGAGGCCTGCGCCCGCACCGATCTGGAGCTGAAGGGCGACGGCGGCTCGCCGCGGCTGGCCCTGGAGGCCCTGGTCTTCCGGATCGCCGGCCTCGCCCGCCCGCCCCGGCGGCGCGCCGCGCCCGCGGCTCGCCGGTAGCGCGACCGGCCCAGGTCACATAAGTATCCGGGCGCCATGAGCATCCGTGACGAATCCGACGCCCCGATCCTGGTGACCTCTGCGCTGCCCTACGCCAACGGCAGCATCCACCTGGGCCACCTGGTCGAATACATCCAGACCGACATCTACGTGCGCTTCCTGAAGTCCATCGGGGCGGACGTCACCTACGTCTGCGCCGACGACACCCACGGCGCCGCCATCGAGATCTCGGCCGCCCGGGAGAAGGTCTCCCCCGAGGACTTCATCGCCCGGGTGAAGGTCGAGCACGAGCGGGACCTCGCGGCCTTCGGGGTCGCCTTCGACGCCTTCCACAGCACCCACTCCGAGGAGAACCGCCGCTGGGCGACCCGGATCTACGAGGCGCTGCGGGACGGCGGGCACGTCACCGAGCGCTCGAGCGAGCAGCTCTACTGCGTCACCGACGAGCGCTTCCTCCCCGACCGCTTCGTGAAGGGCACCTGCCCGAAGTGCGGCGCCGCCGACCAGTACGGCGACAACTGCGAGCAGTGCGGCGCCACCTACGAACCCACCGATCTGAAGGGCGCGGCCTGCGCCATCTGCGGGCACGAGCCCGAGGTGCGCTCCTCGACCCACCTCTACGTGCAGCTCGAGCACTTCGCCGACTTCCTCAAGGGCTGGACCGGCAGCGGCAGCCTCCAGCCCGAGATCCGCAACTTCGTCGAGGGCTGGCTGGAGGAGGGCCTGCAGGACTGGTGCGTCACCCGCGACGGCCCCTACTTCGGCTTCGAGGTGCCCGACCGCCCCGGCAAGTACTTCTACGTCTGGCTCGACGCGCCGGTGGGCTACATCGCCTCCACCGAGTTCTGGGCCGGCGGCGCCGGCAAGGACGTGAAGGACTACTGGGAGCGCCCGGGCGCCCGGATCCTCCACTTCATCGGCAAGGACATCGTCTACTTCCACACCCTCTTCTGGCCGGCGATGCTCGAGGGGGCGCAGCTCGCCCTGCCCGAGCGGGTCATCGTCCACGGGATGCTCACCGTGAACGGCGTGAAGATGTCCAAGAGCCGGGGCACCTTCATCAACGCCCGGACCTACCTCGAGGCCGGCCTCGATCCCGAGTGGCTGCGCTACTACTACGCCGGCAACCTCGGGGCCCGGCCCGACGACCTCGACCTCAACCTCGAGGAGTTCGGTCAGCGGATCAACGCCGAGCTGGTCAACAACGTGGCCAACCTCTGCCACCGCGCGGTCTCCTTCGGCTGCTCGAAGCTCGAGGGCCGCATCGGGGCCCCCTCGCAGGGGGAGCTGAAGACCGAGGCCCTGAAGCTCATGGACGAGATCCGGGACCACTACGAGGCCCTCGACTTCCGCAAGGCGCTCAAGGCGATCAACCAGCTCGCCGACCTGGGCAACCGCCACTTCCAGGACTCGGCGCCCTGGACCCAGATCAAGACCGACCCCGAGGCGGCGCGTCAGACCGTCACCGACGCGGTGAACGTCTCGGCGCTGCTGGCCATCGCCCTCGCGCCGGTGGTGCCCGGCCTCTCCGGCCGGATGGCCGAGGCCCTGGGCCTCGAGGAGCTCGGCTGGGGGCGGGCGACCTTCTCCGAGGCCGACCGCGCGATCGGCCCGGCGGTGCCCCTGGCCAGCCGGGTGGAGCCCGAGAGGGTGCAGGCCATGGTGAAGCCGCAGGAAGAGCTCCCGCCGCCGCCGCCGCGCAAGGCGGAGGAGGGGCAGGGCGCCGAGGTCGGCCTGATCGGCTTCGACGACTTCCAGAAGGTCGAGCTGCGGGTGGGCCTGGTCGTCGAGGCCGAGAAGGTGGAGAAGGCGGACAAGCTCCTGAAGCTCGCGGTGGACCTGGGCGAGGACCGGCACCGCACCATCCTGGCGGGGATCGCGCAGGCCTACGAGCCGGAGACCCTCGTCGGCAAGCGGGTGGTGGCGGTGACCAACCTGGCCCCCCGCAAGCTCCGGGGAATCCTCTCCGAGGGGATGCTCCTGGCCGCCGGACCTGGCGGCGCCGAGCTGACCCTGGCCGAGATCCCCGGAGAGGTCGCGCCGGGAACGAGGGTGAAATGAGCCTGCTCTTCCCCCAGCTCCCCGATGGCCCGGTGGCCGACTTCGATCCCGAGCTGCTGGAGGCCACCGTCGAGGAGCTGATCGCCGTCCTGGAGGAGCAGGATGGCGGCCGGCGCCTCGCGGCCGCCGCGCTCCTCGCCGCCCACGGCAACGACGCCGGCCGGGAGATCCTGCGCGAGGGTGTAGAGGAGGACGCCAGCACCTACGTCGCCCTCGAGGCGCTGCGCTGGCTGGAGGACGATCACTGCCTGCCCTGGGCCCGGGACGTGCTGGGCCGGCGGCTCCTCTCGCCCTTCGTCCAGGCCCAGGCCGCCGCGCTGCTGATCGCCGTGGGGGAGGGCGCCGATCGCGAGCGCGGCACCGCCCACCTCCTCGAGCGCGCTCGCAACCGCACGCGGGACGACGATCGCGGCCTGGTGGTGGAGCTCCTCGGAGAGGTCGGCGTCGAGGCCGCCCTGGAGGAGCTCGAGAAGACCGCCGCGGCCGTCGCGGATCCCTTCTGCGGCGCCGCCCTCAAGGCGCTGGCCCGCCTGGATCCCGAGGGCGTGCGCGAGCGTCTCTCCGCGCTCGCCCGGGACGGCGCGGCCGACACCGATCTGCGCTGCGATGCGGTGGAGGCCCTCTCGATCCTCGACGACGAGGCCGCCCGGGCGGTGCTCCTCGAGGTCGCCGGGGGCGACGACATCGTCGCCGACCTGGCGCAGGGGCTCGTCGAGGACTGATGTTCATCGACGCGCACGCGCACCTCGACGCGGAGAGCTTCACGCTCCCGCCCGAGGAGATCCTCCGCCGCGCCTTCGAGGCCGGGGTCGATCAGCTGATCGTGGTCGGCTGCGGCGTCGAGCGCTCCCGGAACGCGCTGGCGCTGGCGCAGCGCCACCCGGGCCGGCTCTTCGCGGTGGTGGGCGTCCACCCCCACGACGTGGCCGGGATGCGGGACGCCGACCTCGAGGCCATCGCCGCCCTGGCTCGCGAGCCGGAGGTCGTGGGGGTGGGGGAGACCGGCCTCGACTACCACTACGATCACTCGCCCCGCGACGTGCAGCAGGAGGTCTTCGCCCGTCACCTCGAGCTGGCCCGGGAGGTCGGCAAGCCGGTGGTCATCCACACCCGCGAGGCTGAGGAGGACACGCTCTCGGTCCTCGAGCGGGTGGGGCGCCTCCCCGCCGGCGGTCAGCTCCACTGCTTCACCTCCTCCCGCGAGCTCGCCCTGCGGGGCGTCGAGGAGCACGGCTTCCACGTCAGCTTCTCCGGCGTGCTGACCTTCGCCAACGCCGACCCGCTGCGGGCGATCTGTGCCGAGCTGCCCGAGGAGAGGCTGCTGATCGAGACCGACTGCCCCTACCTCACCCCCGCGCCCTTCCGGGGCATCAAGAACGAGCCAGCCCTGGTCAGCGTGGTCGCCGGCAAGATGGCCGAGCTGCGGGGGCTCGAGGTCGCCGAGCTGGCCCGCCGGACGAGCGCCCACTGCCGGGCCCTCTTCGGACTCCCCCCGCCGCCGCCGAGCGACCTGCTCGCCTTCGCCTCCGGCCGCTGCCTCCACCTCCGGGTGGATCACCCCGAGGCCACCGCCGCGCAGCTCCTCGAGGCCGCCGGGCGCTGGCCGGAGAAGAAGCTGCGCGAGGTCGAGCTCCTCACCCTCGGAGGGGAGGAGCGCGCGGTGCTGGCCGAGGCGGCGCGGGGCTGGGCCGCGGCCCGCGGACTCAGTCTTCGCCCAGGGGAAGCGTGAAGCGCTTCATCTCCTCGGCCATCAGCTCGGCGTCCTGCAGGAGCTCCTGCATCAGCCGGTGAATCCGGGCGGCGTTCTCGCTGTTCTGCTCGGGCAGCTCGGCGATCCGCTGGAGGGAGGCCAGGATCTGACGGGCGCCCTGCTCCTGCTCCTTCAGGGCCCGGGAGAGGGTGTGGGTGCGGTCGGCGATGGTCTCCACGGAGGAGGAGATGTGGCGGCTGCCGGTGGCCTGCTCCTCGGTGGCGAGGTTCACGCTGTGCGCGCCGATCCGCATCCGCTCCGCGGCCTGCATGATGAGGTCCATCCCGGTGGACTGCTCGGAGGTGGAGTTGGCGATCTGCTTCGCCATGTTGCGCAGGAGCTCCATGGAGTCGGCGACGCTCTTGGTCGCGGCGGCCTGCTCCGCCGTGCGCCGCTCGATCGACGCCGCCATCTGGGTGGAGCGCCGGGAGCTGGCCAGGATCTCCTCGAGGGCCGAGCTGGCGGCCCGGGTCAGGCCGATGCCCTCCTCCACCGAGAAGAGGCCGCCGGCCATCGCCTCGATGGCCTCGCTGACCTCGCGGCGGACGGCCGAGATGAGCTGGGTGATCTCCTTGGTGGAGCGGGCCGTCTGCTCGGCCAGATCCTTGATCTCCTCGGCGACCACCGCGAAGCCCTTGCCGTGCTCTCCCGCCTGGGCGGCCAGGATGGCGGCGTTGAGGGCCAGGAGGTTGGTCCGGTCGGTGACCGACTCGATGACGGTGAGGATGGAGCCGATCTCGGTGGAGCGATCACCGAGGCGCTGGACCGTCCCGGCGGCGCGCTCCACGCTGGCCTTGATGGCCTCCATCCCGGTCTTGGTCTTCTCCACCGAGACCACGCCGAGCGAGGCCGCGTCCCCGCTGGCCTTTTCCGAGAGGCGGGCGGACTCCCGGGCGCTCTGCTCGACGTCCCGGATGGTGCTGGAGATCTGGGCGACGGCGGAGAGGGTGTCCTCGGCGACGGTCGCCAGGCCCTCGGCGTTGCGGGCGATCTCCCCGGTGGTGGTGGCGAGCTGGAAGATCGACGAGGAGGCCTCGTCGATGCCGCCGGTGAGGGCCTGGGCGCTGTGGGTGACGGAGCCGATGGTGGCGGCCATCTCCTGGATCGAGCTGGAGGAGGTCTCCACCGAGGCGGCCAGGTCGGCGGTGACCCCGGAGATCTCCTCGATGGCCGCCTTCAGCTCGCCGATCGAGGAGGAGATCTCGGTGACCGCCTCCGCCTCGGTGCGGGCGCCCACGGAGACGCGCTCGGCGTCCCGCAGGATGATCTCCGCCGAGCCGGAGACGCGCTCGGCGACCCGGTGGATGTGCTGCAGCATCCTCCCCAGGGAGACCATCGAGCTGCGGATGGACTGATCCAGGCGGCCGATCTCGTCCCGGGAGTCGATCTTGGTCTGGAAGCTCAGGTCCCCGGTCGCGAGGCGCGCCGCCTCGGTCTCCAGCATGGTCACCGGCTCGATCACCTCCTTGCGCAAGAAGCGGCGGATCAGGAGGAGCACCAGCACGGTCAGGAGGAGGGCTCCGCCGAGCATGGTCAGCAGGAACTTCTGGACGATGTCCCGCTCGGCCTGGAGGGAGGTGGAGATCTTCACCGCGCCGAGCACCTTGCCCTCGGAGGTGTGGCAGGCGTGGCAGGCCTTGGTGTTGGGGAAGGGGTCGTAGATCGTGAGGCGGCCGCCTTCTTCGAAGACCAGCCGCTCGCCGCTGGAGGAGATGCGGGTGAGGGCCTCGCTCTCGCTCACCCGGGCCTTCGGCTGGAAGGCGGGGCGCCCCTCGTGGTTGAAGACCTCGACCGTCTCGAGGCCCTCGATGGAGCGCAGCCGCCGCACCAGGCTCTCGGTCACCTCGTTCTCCCCGGAGAGCATCGTCTCCTCGATGCTGCTGCGGACCACCAGCGCGGTGTCGTCCAGGCGCTGGCGGGCCGCCGTGAAGACGTCGGAGCGGGTCAGGTAGACGATCACCAGGCAGGTGGCGAACATGCTCATGGCCACGACGGCCATGATGAAGATCAGGATCCGGTGTTCGAGTCGTTCTCTCATGCTCGCCCGAGCGGGCTCCCGGCCTGGCGGTGGGAGGGGCCTCTCGACCTCCCGATTTATCACGGCAGGGGAGGGGATCCTATCGGCCGGTGGCAGGAGCCCCCGGCCATGCTATCCGGGATCTCGCTGTCCCCTCCCGGGCCGCCCGCCCCCGAACCTCGAAGGAGGAAGCCATGACGCCGAAGAGGACCCTCGCCCTGCTCCTCGTCCTCACCCCCCTCCTCGCCGCGAGCGCGGCGCGGGCCGAGCGCCGGGAGGAGGGCACCCTCGTCTTCGACGGCGTCCCCGAGGCCCCGGCCGAGCTCGGCGAGCGGCTGCGGCAGTACGAGAACGTCCGGGCTGCCGCCCTCGATGGCTGGGATCCCGTCCGGGGCGGCCTCCTCGTCACGACCCGCTTCGCCGAGACGGCGCAGCTGCACCACGTCGCCCGCCCGGGCGCCTACCGCCAGCAGCTGACCTTCTTCGCCGAGCCGATCCGGGAGGCCGCCATGCGGCCGGCGGTGAAGGGCCAGAAGGCCCACGGCCTCGTCCTCCTGAAGGACGTGGGGGGCGACGAGAACTACCAGCTCCACTACCTCGATCTGGCGACCGGGAAGGCTCACCTCCTCACCGACGGGAAGGCCCGGCACGGCGAGGCCCGCTGGAGCCACGCCGGGGATCGCGTCGCCTACTTCGGCACCGGCCGCAACGGGAAGGACTGGGACATCTACGTCACCACCCCCGAGGCGAAGGGGGCCGGGGAGGCCCGGCGAGTGTACGAGGGGGAGGGGAGCTGGGTGCCCTACGCCTGGAGCCCCGACGACCGGAGGCTGCTCGTGGGCAAGTACGTCTCGATCAACGAGAGCAGCCTGCACGTCCTCGACCTCGCCACCGGCGCGTTGACCCAGGTCAACCCCTCGGAGAAGAGGATCGCCTACGGTGAGTCGGCGGTCTTCTCCGGAGACGGCAAGGGTGTCTTCTACACCTCGGACGAGGCGGGGGAGTTCCGGCAGCTCGTCTACTGGGATCTGACGCGGCGGCAGGCGACGGTGCTCTCGGCGAAGATCGACTGGGACGTGGAGGAGCTGGCGATCTCCCCGGACGGCCGCGCCCTGGCCTTCACGGTCAACGAGGACGGCATCCTGCGCCTCTACCTGATGAACACGAAGACCCGCGCGCACCGGCAGGTGAAGGGGCTCCCCATCGGCCTGCTGCGCGGGCTCCACTTCTCCCCGGACGGCAGGCAGCTCGGGGTCGGCGCCAACACCCCCCAGACCCCCGGCGACGTCTTCGTGGTCGACGTGAAGAACCCGAAGAAGGTCACCCGCTGGACCCACAGCGAGGTGGGGGGGCTGGACCCGGAGATCTTCGTGGTGCCGGAGCTGGTCCGCTACCCGACCTTCGATCAGGTCGAGGGGAAGGCCCGGGAGATCCCGGCCTTCGTCTACCGGCCCCGGGGGGCGAAGGGCGCGGCGCCGGTCATCGTCTACATCCACGGCGGGCCGGAGAGCCAGTTCGTGCCCTACTTCTCCTCGTCCCTGCAGTACTACCTGAACGAGCTGGGCGTCGCGGTGGTGGCGCCCAACGTGCGCGGCTCCGCCGGCTACGGCAAGAGCTACCTGGAGCTCGACAACGGCTTCAAGCGCGAGGACTCGGTGAGGGACATCGGCGCCCTGCTCGACTGGATCGAGAAGGATCCCGGGCTCGACGGGAAGCGGGTGGTGGTGATGGGCGGCTCCTACGGCGGCTACATGGTGCTGGCCACCCTGGCCCACTACGGCGACCGGCTGGTGGCGGGCGTCGACAACGTCGGCATCTCCAACTTCGTCACCTTCCTGACCAACACCAAGGACTACCGCCGCGACCTGCGCCGCCAGGAGTACGGCGACGAGCGTGATCCCGAGATGCGGGCCTTCCTCGAGAAGATCTCGCCCACCAACAACGTGGAGAAGATCACGAAGCCCCTCTTCATCGGCCAGGGCCAGAACGACCCCCGGGTCCCGGTGAGCGAGGCCGAGCAGATGCTGGCCGCCCTCCGCGCGCGGGGGGGGACCGCCTGGTACCTGCTGGCCCGCGACGAGGGCCACGGCTTCCGCAAGAAGAAGAACTACGACGCCTACCGTCAGGCGGTGGTGCTCTTCCTCCAGGCCTACCTGCTGACCGACTAAACCAGAGATCATGATTCCCGAACAGCGGATGGCGCCGCGGACGTGCCCGGATGCAAGGAAGGGTGAGGGAGCCTAGCCTTAGCTAGGTGACCGAGGCCTGACGCCGCAGGCGGGTGCGGCCTGCAAGCCAAACGTGATCGGGAATCGTGATTTCTGGTTTAGAAGCCGTCCTTCTCGGCGCGGAGGGCGGCGAAGACCTCGGCGGGCGCCTCGCGGCCGGTGTGGGCGCGGGGGCCCGGCTGCGTGCAGCGCAGGAAGGGGTTGGTGGCGAGCTCCTCACCGAGGGTCGCCGGGACCGTGGGGAGGCCGGAGGCCCGGGCCTGCTCGACCAGGGCGAGGCGGGCGCTCACGGCGAGGGAGCCCGGCTCCACGTGCTGGGCGAAGCGCAGGTTGCTCCGCGTGTACTCGTGCCCGCAGTAGACCAGGGTCTCGGGCGGGAGGGCCGCCAGGCGGGAGAGCGAGGACCACATCTGCTCGGGCGTGCCCTCGAAGAGGCGGCCGCAGCCGCCGGTGAAGAGGGTGTCGCCGGTGAAGAGGACGCCGAGGGCCGGCAGGTGGAAGGCGAGGGCGCCGTGGGTGTGACCCGGCACGTGGAGGGCGACGCCCTCCTCGTCGAGCAGCTCGAAGCGTGCGCCGTCCTCCAGGGCCTCGGTGACGCCCTCGATCCTCCCCTCCCGCGCGTCGTGGGCCGAGGCGATCACCCGGGCGCCGGGGTGGCGGGCGAGGAGGGCGGCGAGGCCCCCGAGGTGGTCCCAGTGGTGGTGGGTCAGGAGGAAGGCGACGGGCGTGAGCTCGCTGCCGAGCAGCCACTCCAGCAGCCCCCGCTCTTCGCCGGGGTCGACGATCGCGCAGGTGCGCTCGCCGCGCCGGTGGAGCACCCAGGCGTAGTTGTCCGAGAGGAGCGGGACCGGCGTGATCTTCAGGGAGGCGCCGATGGGGCTAGCCCTTCGAGCCCCGGGCGAGGCGCTCCTTGGCGCGCCCGAGGATCTCCTCGGCCGCCTCGTCCATCGCCCGGTCGAGGACCTCGACCTGGGGATTGAAGGTGAAGCGGCCCCTGCGAATGGTGAGGATGCCGGTGAAGGCCTCCTCGCCCCGGATGCTCTCGAAGACGGCGTTCACCACCCGGCCGCGGTCGAGGAAGATCTCACCGGAGCGGTTCTTGCCTTCGACGTGGATCTGACCCGAGCGGCCGGCGTCCCCGAGGATCGAGACGATGTCCTCGAGCTTGATCTCGTCGAGGGTGCCCCGGATGGACTTGTTGCGGGCCTCGGACTCGCCGTAGGCCTCGAGGATCCGCTTGATCTTGGCCAGGAAGACCACCACCGCGTAGGGCTTCACGACGTAGTCGGCGGCCCCCAGGCGCAGCCCCTTCTCCACCGCGGTCGGGTTGTCCTCGGCGGTGAGGAAGACGAAGGGGATGGAGCGGCCCCAGGGCTTCTCCCGCAAGGTCTCGAGGAGGGTGAAGCCGTCCCGGTCGGGGAGGTTCGCCTCGGCGATGACCAGATCGGTGCCGTCCTCGGCGATCTCCATCGCCGTGTCGTAGTCCCGGGCGAGGGAGACCACGTAGCCGCGCTGGGAGAGCTTCAGCTCGAGGAGGGAGGCGTTCTCCGGATCGGGATCGACGATGAGGATGTGCTGCCCCTGGGCCAGGAGGCGCCGGCGCATCAGGTCACCGGTGAGGGTCTCGCGCAGCAGCTCGACCACCTGGGGGTCGAGGACGGTGCCCGCGTACGCCTGCACCTCGCGCAGGGCCGCGTCGCGATCGAGGGGCTCGCTCTCTCCCTCCCGGGGCACCCGGATGAAGTCCTCGTAGGCGTCGACCGCGGCGATGATCCGGGCGCCGAGGGTGATGGAGGCGCCGGCGGTGCCCTCCGGCACGCCGCTGCCATCCCAGGCCTCGTAGAGCTGACCCAGGATGGTGTTCACCGGGTTGGGCAGGCGCACGGCCTCCATCAGGCGCAGGGGCGTGCGGTAGTAGCGCTTCGCCTCCTTGCGGAAGAGGTCGAGCTCGGAGATGCCCGGCAGGGTGAGGTGGAGGTCCTCCTTCTTGCCGAGGTCGTGGAGGTAGGCCGCCATCACGATGTGGTTGGTCTCGCGCTGCCCGAGGTTCATCCGGCGGCAGATCTGCAGGGCGAGCTTGGCGACCGCGGCGGAGTGGCCCTTGAAGCGGGCCCGCGGCATCTCGATGAGGCCGACCAGCACGTTCAGGGTCTCGACGAAGTCGTTGTCGGTCGTGAGGGAGGCCGACTGCACGGCGTCCACGGCCTGCCGGACGGAGGTGGGCGCGATGGAGCCGGTGTCGGCGGCCGGCGCGGTCTGGGTGGCGACCGAGAGCCCGGAGAAGCTCCGGTTCACGTCGTCCACCTGACCGTCGGGCTGGGTCTGGTCCCGGCGGGGGCGGGGGCGATCCGCCTCGAGGTCGGCGAAGGCGCTGATGTCGCCGTAGTAGTGCTTGCGCACCGCCGCGCGGATCGCGGCCCGGGTGGCGATGTAGGCCTGCACCGAGGCGGCCTCCGAGACCAGCTGGATCTCGATCTGGACCTCGACGTTCTGGGGCTCGGCCATGACCACCGAGAGCACCTTGCGCGCGTCGTCCCAGAGGATCGGCAGCAGCAGCTGGCCCTCGGCCATCCGGACGGGGATCCGCTCCAGGATGGCGGAGGGGATCTTCACCTTGGAGAGCTTCTCGGTGCTGACGTAGCGAGTGTTGTACTCGGCTGCCAGGAAGCGGAGCATGGCCGACTCGGAGACGTAGCCCTGCTCCACCAGGACGTCTCCCAGCCGACCGCCGTGCTCGTTCTGGTACTCCACGGCTGTCTGAAGGTGCTCCGGCGAGAGAAATCCCGCCTCGACCAGACGCTCGCCCAGGAGTTTTCGGTCAGCCATCGTCTCCCGCTCCAGTGCGGGTGGAAGGTGAATAATTCAGTATAGACGTGGCTTTAGAGCACGGTCAAAAGAACTTCAGCTCTCCTCCGTGCCCCCCGAGCCGGCGCCATTGCCGGTGTCGCTCTTCGAGGGCGGCGCCTCGGTGGCCGGCGGGGCGGCCTCGGCCTTCTCGTTCTCCCTGGCCAGCGCGGCGAAGGGGTTGAAGGTCAGCGAGGCGGGCTTCTCCTCCCTGGGGCCCCGGCCGGGACCGCGGTCCCGCTCGCGTCCGCTCCGGGGACGGGCGTCGCGCTCGCCCCGCTCGGGGCGTCCGCTGCGCGGTCCCCGCCCGCCGGCGGGGCGGCCTCGGTCGGAGCGCTCGCCGGAGCGCTCGCCGGAGCGGCCGCCTCGGTCGGAGCGCTCGGAGCGCTCGGGGCGCTCGGGACGGCGGCGCGCGGGGCGGCGTCCGGCGGAGGATCCGTCGGTCTCGCTCGCGCCACGCCGCCCCTCACCCTCGCGGGCGGCGGGGGCGCCGGGGCTGCCCTCGCCCTTGCGGCGGCGGCTGGTGCGGCGCTTCCGGCGCTTCTTGCCTCCGCTGCCCTCCGGGCGGAAGAGCGGCCGGTCGTAGAAGCGGCTGTAGTCGGTCCAGCCGCTCTGGCCGGCGTTCTCCAGCAGCTCGGACCAGGACGAGATCCGGGCGTCCGCCAGGTCGGCGAAGTGGACCACCAGGGCCTCGAGGGTCATCGGCGGCTTCGCCGCGCCGTGCTCGGGGGCCCCATGGTGGGAGACGAGGATGTGCATCAGCTGGTCGCAGAGGCTCTCCGGGAAGTCCGGCAGCTCGGCGATGAGGGAGCGCACGCGGTTGGCGCCGAGCACCAGGTGGCCCATCAGGCGGCCGGCGTCGGTGTAGGTGAGGGGGCCGGCCCAGTCGAACTCCTCCAGCTTGCCGAGATCGTGGAGGAGGGCGCCGGTGACGGCCACGTCCCGGTCGACCTGCGGGTAGAGCGCGCAGAAGGCCTCGGTGAGCTGGGCGGTGGCGAGGGTGTGCTCGAGCAGCCCGCCGCGCCAGGCGTGGTGGACCGAGAGGGCCGCCGGCGCGCCGCGCAGGCCCGCGACGATGGACGGGTCGTTGTAGGCGCGCTCCAGCAGGGCCTTGAGCTGGGGGTGATCGAGGCTGTCCACCAGCTCCCTCACCGCCGCGAGCATCTCGTCGGGGGAGCGCTCGGGCTCGCCCACCAGCTCGATGGCGTCCACGCCGGCCTCGGCGGGATCGACCGGCTCGAGCTTGTCGATGCGCACCTGGAGCCGGCTCTGGAAGGTCGCCGACTGCCCCTCGACGCGGACGACCGCGCCGGAGGTGATGCCGTCGAGGGCCTCGGGATCGACGCCCCACATCCGCGCCTCGATTCGGCCGGTGGCGTCGGCGAGGGCGCCGACCAGGAAGGGCTTGCCCTGCCGGTCCAGAGGGAGGTCGAAGTGGCGCAGGACATAGATGCCCTTCACCGCCATCCCGCTCTTGATCTCGGCCACCGGCGTGCCCTTGGGCCGCCGGCGCTTCACGCCCTCGACCTCCTTCGGCTCCTCCGTCTCCTCCCCCCGAGCCTCAGCTTCAGCCTCAGCCTCAGCCTCGGCCTCGGCGGCCACGGGGGCCACGGCCTCGGCGGCCACGGGGGCCACGGCGGCCTCGGGCGCCTCCACTTCAGCCTTGGCCTCGGTGGCCTCGGCGGCGAGCTCGGGCTGCTCGGGGGTCTCGGGGGCGGTCTCGATGGGGGTGTTGGGCTCGGCCATGGTGGCTCCGGATTGAGGACTACTGAAGAGCGGACCGGATATCACCCGGGGCCGCCCGGGGCCACCGTTGCGGGACCCCGGCGGGTCCGCGCCCCCCACCGCGCGGTCGCGCACTCGGACCCGGACCCTTGGTCCAGGTGCCGGACCGCGTTTTCGCTGCCCGCCGCCCGAACCCCCCGCAAAGACGAGGGCCACCGAGGCGGCACGCCCCATGAAGCGCGTGCCGCCCCTTGTGCGTCCGCCCTCCCACGGTTGGCGAGAGCCCCTACCGTCCCCGCGCCCCGGCCCTCGGCCTCCTCCACCGCGTCGTTCGTGAGTGGCTCGCGGCCTTCCGCGAGCTGCGTCCCGATCTGCCCTTCCACGTCGTCCAGGCCTTCGAGGAGTTCCTCGACTGCGGCATCCTCGCGAACGGCTTCACCCGCCTGCGCTGCGCCGACTGCGGCCACGAGCGGCTCCTGCCCTTCTCCTGCAAGGGCCGCCTCTGCCCGAGCTGCAACGGCCGGCGGATGATCGAGACCGCCGCCCACCTCGTCGACCGGGTCCTCCCGCCGGCCCCCTACCGCCAGTGGGTCCTCTCCCTGCCGAGGCGCGTGCGCTACCTGCTCGTCACCCGCAAGGAGCTCCTCGCCCCCGTCCTCGAGGTCTACCTGCGCACCCTCTGGGCCTGGCAGCGACGCCGCGCCCGCAAGCTAGGGGTCGAGAAGCCCCTGACCGGCTCCATCACCTGCCTGCAGCGCTTCGGTGACGCCCTGAATCTGAACCTCCACTTCCACGCCTTCCTCCCCGACGGCGTCTTCTTCCGTGAGGCCGACACCGGCCCGATCCTCTTCCAGACGCTGCCCCCGCCCACCGTCGACGACCTCGACGAGCTGGTCCTGAAGCTCTGGCGAAGGATCAACAAGAAGCTGAAGACCCTCGGCGCCTGGGAGCCCGAACTCGAGGACGAGCTGGACTCCGAGCGTCACGAGCTGGGCCGCGCCGTCAGCGAGCAGCTCGTCGCCTTCGACCCCGACGACGAGGAGGCCTTCGAGCGCAAGGGCCTCTCCGCCTTCCGGTTCGGCTACAGCCTCCACGCCGGCGTCGCCGTCGAGGCCCACGACCGCGAGGGGCTCGAGCGCATCCTGCGCTACGGCCTGCGGCCCCCCTTCGCCAGCGGCCGCCTCGAGGAGGGCCCGAGGGGCGAGCTCTACTATCGTCTGCGCAAGCCCCTGCGCGACGGCCGCACGATGCTGGTCCTCGAGCCGAAGGACCTCCTGCGCCGCCTGGCGAACTTCGTCCCCCCGAAGGGCCAGAATCAAGTGCGCTACCACGGCGTCTTCGCCCCGAACTCGAAGCACCGGCCCGCCCTGGCCCTGCTGGCCGCGAGGGCGGCGGCCGACACCGCCTCACCGCCGCGGCCGACGCCCGCTCTCCCGGAGGGAGAGGGCCAAGCCCGACCGAGAGGTCGGGCCGGTGAGGGCCCGATACAGAAATCGGTCTGCCGCGCGGAGGCGCCCCTCGAGGTCCGCCCCCGCCGGATTCCCTGGGCCGAGCTCCTGAAGCGCACCTTCCAGGTGGACCTCACGATCTGCGAGGGCTGCGGCGGCAGGGTGGAGGTCCTTGCGGTGATAACGGACCCGAGGGTGATCCGCCGGATCCTGAAACACCTCCACCTGGCGACGAACCCGCCGCCTCGGGGCAGCGTCACCCTCGGCGCGAGGGGCCCGCCCGGCGGTGCCCTCGACGCTGGTCCCTCGATCGACGACCTCCTGATGGACGAGCAGCCCTGAAGGCCCCGGAAGCGGTGGCCCGAAGGGCTGCCGTGCGTCCGCGAAGGCTCGGTTTCGCAGCGAGAAACCACTCAGGCTCTCAGCGAAGCCCCGAGGCCCCATTCTACGTTAGACTGGAGCCTCGAACGACCCGACCGCAGGGTCTGATAACTCAGCTTACGTCCACTCCGCCTCGCCAAAAGGGCGGCTATTCTTCCTACCCCTTTCAACCAGTAATGTTCCGGCATTTAGTTTATCAGTAGCCAGTGTACAAAAAGCG